>DNLZ01000147.1 GCA_003488325.1 Planctomycetaceae bacterium | reverse complement strand
CCCTCGGTGCGGCTCATCCCCCGCTGGGTGGCCCAGCGGCCGTTGCCGTCCATGATGATCGCGACGTGGCGCGGGAGTCCCCCGCGGGAGGCGACCGTCGTCCCGACCGGATCGGTCGCCGACGCCACGGCCGGTGGATCGGAGGCGCGGGTGGTCACGTGGGTGCCGGCGTGCGCGGGGCATGGGAGGCCACGGGCGCCGCACGAGACCGCCCGAGGACGATCGTCTGGCTCCGATCCGGCCCGACGGAGGCCACGGTGACGGGCCGGCCCAGGAGTTCGCCGATCCTCGCGACGTAACGCCTCGCGTTGGCAGGGAGCGCGGCCTCGGTGCGTGCGCCACTGATGTCCTCGTGCCAGCCCGGGAGCGACTCGTAGACGGGTATCGCCCGCTTGAGGTCGTCGATCTGGCCGGGGAATCGGGTCGTGCGGGCGCCGTCGATCTCGTAGGCCGTGCAGATCCGCAGCTCGTCGAGACCGCTGAGCACGTCGAGGAGCATGACGGCGAGCTCGTCGACCCCCGAGAGACGGGCGGCATAGCGGGCGGCCACGGCGTCGAACCAGCCACAGCGTCGCGGCCGCATCGTGACCGTCCCGTACTCCCGGCCCCGCTCGCGCAGGTGCACCCCGACGGGTTCGCCCTGCTCCGTCGGCAGCGGACCGCCACCCACGCGCGTCGTGTAGGCCTTGACCACGCCGATCACGCGCTCGATCCAGCGGCCCGGCACGCCCGACCCGCTCGCCACGCCGAGTCCCGAGGAATTGGAACTGGTGACGAAGGGGAAGGTGCCGTGATCGACATCCAGCAGCGATCCCTGGGCCCCTTCGAAGAGGAGCCGGCGGCCATCCTCGACCGCGTCGAGCAGGAACGCGGTCGTGTCGGCGACGAACGGCCTGAGCCGCTCGGCATGCCGCAGCGAATCGGCGAGGATCGCCTGCGGATCGAGCGGCATGGCACCGTCGCCCTGCCATGCCGAGAGCACGCGGTTCTTGACGGCGACGACGTCGGCGAGCTTCGCCGCGAATCCCGGCCGATAGAGGTCGCCGAGTCGGATCGCGAACGAACGCCCCACCTTGTCGCGGTAGCAGGGACCGATGCCACGACCCGTCGTGCCGATCGCCTCACCTCCCGACAGGCTGCCGTCGAGGATGCGATCCTCCGCCAGATGCCAGGGGAAGACGAGGTGCGCGCGGTCGCTGAGGAGGAGCTTGCCGGCGACGGTCACTCCCCGCCCCTCGAGCCCCTCGATTTCGCGGATGAAACTGGCCGGGTCGAGCACGACGCCCCCGGCGACCACGCAGGTGATGCCGTCGCGCAGGATACCGCTCGGGATGAGCGACAGCTTCCACGTCTGGCCACCCGAGACGACGGTGTGGCCGGCGTTGGCCCCGCCCGCGTAGCGGACCACGATTTCGTGGTCCTCCGTGAGGATGTCGACGAGCTTTCCCTTGGCCTCGTCACCCCACTGGAGGCCGATCACACAGGTGCCGGGCACGGCGGACAGACCCTCCTCGACGCGGAACAATCGCGGAGGCTGCCGGCGCCGGTCCTCCCCACAAAGGATAAAACCGCGGCATGTCCGGTCAAGCACGACCCGATCACGGTACGCCTTCGTGAAACAGCAGCCCGGCACCTCGCATCACGTCACCGCGGCAGAGGCCGGCCGCACGATCGCCGCGTTCCTGCGGGAACGGCTCGCGCCGGCGAGCTGGTCGCGCGTGCAGAAGCTCGTGCGGGGACGCCATGTGCTCGTCCACGGCAACCTGTGCACCGACGCCGCCCGCCGTCTGAAGGAGGGCGACGTGGTGAAGGTGCTCGACGTCGCGACGGCGGCTCCCGCACGGGCCGACGACGTCCGGATCGTGCACCTCGACGACGACGTGGTCGTGGTCGAGAAACCGACGGGCGTCACCACGACGCGTCACCACGAGGAGGCCGGCTGGCCGGCACGCCGCCGTCAGCTCCAGCCGACGCTCGACGAACTCGTGCCGGAGGCGATCGCCCGCCACCTCCAGTCGCGCGGTGGCCGGACCCCGCACGGAACCCGGCCGCGAACGCCGCCGGTCAAGGCCGTCCACCGGATCGATCGTGAGACGAGTGGCCTCGTCGTCTTCGCCCGCAACGTGCCCGCGAGCCGGATCCTCGCCGAGCAGTTCCGGGTGCATACGACGCACCGTCGCTACGTGTCGCTGGTGATGGGCCGTGTGGGTGCGCGCACGATCCGCTCGCGACTCGTGCGCGACCGCGGGGACGGTCGGCGCGGATCGACCTCCGACGCCGAGGAGGGCAAGGAGGCCGTCACCCACGTCTCGCCGCTCGAGCACTTCGGAGACGCCTACACGCTGGTGGAGTGCCGCCTCGAGACCGGCCGCACCCATCAGATCCGCATCCACATGGCCGAGTGCGGTCATCCGGTCTGCGGCGAGCGGGTCTATCGCGCACCGCGTGGCCGCGCGGCGGCGGACGAGTCGCGGGCGCCGCGCATCATGCTCCATGCCGCGGAGCTCGGCTTCGTGCATCCGGTCAGCGGCGCGGAGCTCCGCTTCACGAGCCCGCTGCCGGCCGACATGCGCCGGGTGCTCGCGGCCCTCCGCGCGGAGTGACGCGTGGCGTGACCGCGGAGGCGTCGATCATCCGCGGATGAACCGTGGCTCAACCCGGGCGGGCGGGCCGTCCTGCCCGCGCCGGCGCGTGGTCCGCGTCGCGCTGACCGGGCTGCACGGCACCGATCAGCTCGATCATCGCGGCGACGTCCGCCGTCGACACCCGCTCCGTCCGTCGCGTCGTGGGATCGATGCAGGTCTCGCGAAGCAGATCCGCGTCGAGCGCCGCGAGTCCACGAAACCGGCGGACCGTGCCGCCTCCGCCCCGCGCCCGCGTCGCGAGCGCGGCGAGTTCGGGCTCGGAAAACGCGAGCAGCAGTTCGCCCTCGATCACGACCTCGCCCCACGGCGGCCGCACGACCTCGACCAGACCCGCGTCGAGGAGCGGCCGCAGCCATCGATGGAAGAAGAGGAGCACGAGGTAGCCGCAGTGGATGCCGTCGGCGTCGGGGTCGGTGAGCACGAGCACGCGGTCGTAGCGCGACCTCCGCGGCTCGCAGTCCGTGGCCAGCCCGGTGCCCAGCGCCTCGGTGAGCGGGCCGAAGAACGGATGCTCGACGACCTTGCGGCGCGAGGCGCGCGTGGTGTTGAGCGGCTTGCCCTGCATCGGCAGGACCGCCTGCATGCAGGCGTCGCGCACGCGGCCGACCGCAGCCGCCGCGGAATCCCCCTCCACGAGGAAGAGCTCGGCGCCCGATCCGGGACCGTGCCCCGCGCAGTCGTCGAGTTTCGAGGTCGTCCAGGGCCGGCTCGGAATGATGCGGGACATCGCTCCCCCAGATTCGCGGTCGCGTCCAGATCCACGGTCGTGTCGCGTCATGCATGCGGGCGAACCGCTGCATTGAAGCATGACCGGCGGTGCGCCATGATGAGAGCGGCCGCGTCCGCACCCATCGTGGATGCCGTCCCCTTGGAGCAGCAGCCGTGTTCATCCGCATCCTCGCGTGGTCCGTGGTCGTCGCACCCGTCATCGTCGCGCCGTGCCGCGCCGAAGCCCCCGTGACCTGCCCCGTGATCGGCCACGCGCCCTCCTCGACCCGCACCACGTCGGCCGGCGGGATGACCAACGGCGACTGGTGGCCCCACCAGATCAATCTGTCGATCCTCCATCAGAACGCTCCCGCCGGAAATCCGTTCGGTGCGGACTTCGACTACGCCGCGGAGTTCGCGAAGCTCGACCTGGCCATGGTCAAGCAGGATCTGCGCGGCCTGATGACCACCTCGCAGGACTGGTGGCCTGCCGACTACGGCCACTACGGCCCGTTCTTCATCCGCATGGCCTGGCACTCGGCCGGCACCTACCGCGTGGCCGACGGCCGCGGCGGTGCGGGCTCCGGCACGCAGCGGTTCGCGCCGCTCAACAGCTGGCCCGACAACGCCAACCTCGACAAGGCGCGGCGGCTGCTCTGGCCGATCAAGCAGAAGTATGGGCGGCGGATCTCCTGGGCCGACCTGATGATCCTCGCCGGGAACGTGGCGCTCGAGTCGATGGGCTTCGAGACCCTCGGCTTCGGTGGCGGCCGGGTCGACGTCTGGGAGCCTCAGAACGACGTCGACTGGGGGCCGGAGACCGAGTGGCTCGGCGACGCGCGGCACACGGGCGACCGGCAGCTCGCCAGTCCGCTCGCCGCCGTGGAGATGGGACTGATCTACGTGAACCCGGAGGGCCCGGGCGGCAAGCCCGACCCGCTGGCCGCGGCCCACGACATCCGCGTGACCTTCGCCCGGATGGCGATGAACGACGAGGAGACGGTGGCCCTGATCGCGGGCGGTCACACGTTCGGCAAGTCGCACGGTGCGGGCCCGGCCGACAACGTGGGGCCCGCGCCGGAGGGAGCGCCGATCGAGGCGCAGGGCCTCGGCTGGAAGAACCGCTTCCGATCGGGCAAGGGGGCCGACACGATCACCAGCGGCCTCGAGGGCGCCTGGACCTCGACCCCCACGAGCTGGTCGAACGACTATTTCGAGCATCTGCTCGGGTACGAGTGGGAGCTGACGAAGAGCCCGGCGGGCGCCTGGCAGTGGACGCCGAAGGACGAGTCGGCCAAGGGAACGGTGCCCGACGCGCACGACGACTCCAGGTCGCACGCGCCGATGATGTTCACCACGGACCTCGCGCTGAAGATGGATTCCGCCTACGCGCCGATCGCCCGGAGGTTCCACGAGCACCCGGACGAGTTCGAGCAGGCATTCGCCCGGGCCTGGTACAAGCTCACGCACCGCGACATGGGCCCGGCGAGCAGGCTTCTGGGCCCCGAGGTGCCGCCGCCCCAGCGGTGGCAGGATCCGGTGCCGGCGGTCGATCACCCGCTCGTCGATGCCGCGGGCATCGCCGCGCTCAAATCGAAAGTCCTGGCCTCCGGCCTGGCGGTGCCCGACCTCGTGAAGACCGCCTGGGCCTCGGCCTCCACCTTCCGCGGCAGCGACAAGCGGGGGGGTGCCAACGGGGCGCGGGTCCGCCTGGCTCCGCAGAAAGACTGGGCGGTCAACGAGCCCGAGCGGCTCTCGCGGGTGCTCGAGGCGCTCGCCCGGATCCAGCGGGAGTTCAATGCCGCCCAGACCGACGGCACGCAGGTGTCGCTCGCCGACCTGATCGTGCTCGGCGGGGCGGCGGCGGTCGAGAAGGCCGCACGGGACGCGGGCCACGAGGTGACGGTGCCCTTCACACCGGGCCGCACCGACGCCACGGCGGACATGACCGACGCCGCGTCGTTCGCGGTCCTCGAGCCGAAGGCCGACGGCTTCCGCAACCATCTGCCGCGGGAGATCGACCGGCCGGCCGAGGAGTTGCTCGTGGATCGGGCGCAGCTCCTGACGCTCTCGGCGCCCGAGATGACCGTGCTCGTCGGCGGCCTGCGGGTGCTGGGGGCGAACACGGGCTCGGGGGAGATGGCATCGCTCGGGGTGTTCACGCGCAGGCCCGGCGCGCTCACCAACGACTTCTTCACGAACCTGCTCGACATGGGCACCGAGTGGCAGCCGTCGCCGGCGTGTGACCAGTTCTTCGAAGGCCGTGACCGGAAGACGGGCCAGGTGAAGTGGACGGCCAGCCGTGCCGACCTCGTGTTCGGATCGAACGCGCAGCTCCGCGCCATCGCCGAGGTCTATGCCAGCGACGACGCCGGTGCGAAGTTCGTGGACGACTTCGTGGCCGCCTGGAGCAGGGTGATGAACCTCGACCGGTTCGACCTGCCGGCGGCGCCTCGTCGAGGCCGAGGCTCCTGACGCACCGCAGGCGGGCCTGGACGGGCGGCGGGCAGGTGCCTCGTTTCCGTGGGGCGACTCGATGGACGATTCACAGCCGCCGGTGTGTGTGTGGCTGAAGCGCGACCTCCGCGTGACGGACCATCCCGCGCTCGCCGAAGCGTGCGCCCGGGCTCGCGGCGGGGCCGTGTTCGCGGTGTTTCTCTACGAGCCCGAGGTGCTCGCGCAGCCGGAATGGGACGCGAGCCACACGGCGTTTCAGCGGGAGTGCCTCGCCGACGTCGAGGCCGCGCTCGGGCCGCTCGGCATCCGGCTCGTCACCCGCCGCGGCGAGGCGGTGGCGATGCTCGAACAGGTGCGACGCGAGACGGGCTTCCGGCTGCTCGTGAGCCATGAAGAGACCGGCACCGGTGCGACGTACGCCCGCGACCGGCGCGTGCGCCGCTGGGCCCGCGAGGCGGGCGTGGAGTTTCTCGAACTCCCGCAGACGGGCGTGGTGCGCCGGCTCGCGTCACGGAACGGCTGGAACCGACTGTGGGAGACCCGCATGGCGGCGCCGGCGGCTCCCCTCCCCCGGAGCCGGGGAACGGGCGGCCGGACGAGGATCCAGCGGCTGACGACCGCAGGGCTTCTGGCGTGCGGCGATCTCGGCCAGCCTCCCGACACGAAGGATCGGCAGCGCGGCGGTGAACGGTCGGCACACGAGGTGCTCGACGATTTTCTCGCGCGGCGGGGCCGTCATTATTCCGGGGGCATCTCGAGCCCCCTCTCCGCGCCGACGAGCTGCTCGCGGCTGAGCCCCTATCTCGCCTTCGGGGCGATGTCGATGCGCACGATCTGGCAGGCGAGCGAGGCGCGACGGCTCGAGGTGCAGGCCTCGCTCGCCGCCACGCACGACCCGCGGGAGCGGGCGGAGCTCAAGGCCTGGCAGCGGAGCCTCAGGGCGGTGCAGTCGCGGATGCACTGGCACTGCCACTTCATGCAGAAGCTCGAGGACGAGCCGGCGATCGAGCATCGCAACATGCTGCGGGCGGCCGACGGCCTGCGGGAGCATGCGATCGTGCCCGAGCATCTGGCCGCGTGGCAGGCGGGCCGCACGGGCTATCCACTCGTCGACGCCTGCATGCGCAGCCTCGTCGCCACCGGCTGGCTCACGTTCCGCATGCGGGCGCTCGTCGTGTCGTTCGCGAGCTATACCCTCTGGCTCCACTGGCGGCCGACCGGCCTGCACCTCGCGAGGCACTTCCTCGATTTCGAGCCGGGCATCCACTGGTCGCAGATGCAGATGCAAAGCGGCACGACGGGGATCAACACGCTCAGGATCTACAACCCGACGAAGCAGGCGGTCGAGCAGGATCCGCACGGCATCTTCATCCGCCGCTGGGTGCCGGAGCTCGCCGGCGTGCCCCCGGCCTACGCGCACACGCCCTGGACGATGCCCGCGGGCGTGCAGCAGGGCTCGGACTGCGTGATCGGGCGCGATTATCCGCCTCCCATCGTCGACCACGCCGGTGCGGTGCGCGAGGCGAAGCGACGACTGGCGGCGGTGCGCTCCGCACCGACGGCGCGCAGCGAGGCCCGCGACGTCGCCCGGCGTCACGGCAGCCGGCGGGATCGCCGCGGTGCGATGCAGCAGGATCCGGTGCGCCGTGCCCTCGCGCGGGACACGAGTGAAGCCGCCGACGGTGCGCCCCCCGCGGCTCCCGATCCGCAGCTGCGGCTGCCGTTCCCCGGTGATGAGGCGGGGGGGCCTGCTCAGGGAATGCAGGCGAGGAAGAGGTAGGTCGCGAAGAGCACGAGGTGCACCGCGCCCTGCATCATCGACGTCCGTCCCGTCCCGAGCGTGACGACGCTCACGAGCAGGGCCGTCGCCAGGAGCACGGCGTCCTTCGGCCCGAGGCCGAGCACGAGCGGGAGGCCGTAGGCGGTCGCGCAGCAGACGATGACCGGCACGGTCAGCCCGATCGTCGCGAGTGCCGAACCGAGCGCGAGGTTCATGCTGCTCTGCAGCCGGTTGGCGAGCGCGGCCCGGATCGCCGCCCAGGTCTCCGGCAGGAGCACGACCATCGCGACGACGATCCCGACCACGCTCCGTGGAAGGTGGCTCGCCTCGACGAACTCCTCGAGCGGGTGCGAGAGCACCTTGGCGAGCCCCACGACCGCGACCAGGGCGACGACGAGCAACGCGAAGCTCGCCGTCGCCTGCCTCCGCGACGGCGGCGCGGCATGCGCATCCGGCAGGGCGCCCTGGGGTGGCAGGAAGTAGTCGCGATGGCGGATCGTCTGCACGAAGACGAAGATTCCCCAGAGCGCCGCCGAGACGACGGCGGCGAAGAGCGACTGGGCATGGCTGTACGTGCCGACGCTGGTGGTGATCGTGAAGTCCGGCAGCACGAGCGTGACCACCGCGAGCACGATCAGGGCCGCGAGGGCCCCGCCGGCGCCCTCGACGCGAAAAGACTGCTCGCGATGGGCGAGGCCGCCGATGAGCGTGCAGAGGCCGACCACGCCGGTGGTGATGATCATCACGGTGGCATAGACGGCGTCGCGAGGGAGCGTCTCCATGCCGGTGCCGCCGGCGACGAGCAGCGCGAGCAGCAGGGCGGCCTCGATCACCGTCACGGCGAGGGCGAGAACCAGCGTGCCGAGCGGCTCGCCGACGCGGTGGGCGATCACCTCGGCGTGATGCACGGCCGCGAGCACCGCCGCCACGAGCGCGACGCCCGAGGCCACGAGCAGCCACGGCGGCTCTCCGACCAGTTCGGTGGCGGCCAGCACGGCGGCCGCCGCGAGCGGGGCGAGTGTGGTCCAGTGGTGCATGACGCGATGCGTGGACATGGCATGGAGGGATGAGTAGAGCGGGCGGGGCGCGTTTCGGCGACTGCGAATCGCGGCGGTCGTCGGGACCCTCGGAGCCGCCGGGCGGTGCGACCACCGACCACCGCTGGCGGCGGGTCGGCCCGTCGGTCACGATGGAGCGGGCGCGGCGAGCTCGGTCGATCGCTGCCCGTGTCGGCCGCGACGTGTCGCGATCGAGTTCGTGCCCGGAGATGCCGCCCGTGCAGTCGGAGACGATCCGCTTTCGACACGCGCACTTTTCGGCCCGGTTTCCCGTCGGGTACCGGTACGCGCCGTCCCATTACTGGATGATGCCCGTCACGCCGACGCCCGGCGGGGAGGGTGGCGGCCGTGTCTGGCGCGTGGGCTTCACCAAGTTCGCCACGCGGATGCTGGGCGAACTCGTCGAGATGGTGCTCGAGGTGACTCCAGGCAGCGTCGTGCTGGGGGGTGGACGCCTCGGGACCGTGGAGGGATTCAAGGCGGTCAGCGATCTCTACTCCGTCATGGATGGCACGCTGATCGGCGCGAACGCCGCGCTCACCGCGGAGGCCTGCCTGACCCATGCCGATCCGTATGGCACGGGCTGGCTGTACGAGGTGGAGGGCGAACCGGCAGCCGGGCATCTCGACGTCCATGAATATGTCGCGCTCCTGTCCGACACGATCGATCGGCTCCAGTCGTCCCGGTATAGTGGAGGCGACGCGGATGGCACGGCTGACGAGGTGACCCGGTGACACGAGCGCAGGGCGGCGACGACGAGCGGGCCGGGGGGACAGCCCGGTACGTGATGATCGGCGGCTTCCTCGGGGCCGGAAAGACCACGGCGATGCTGCGGTTCGCCGAATGGCTCACCGGTCGCGGCCTTCGGGCCGGCCTCGTCACGAACGACCAGGGGGGCGGGCTCGTCGATACGGCGCTCGCCGGCGTGCGCGGTCTGCCGGTCGAGGAGATCACCGGTGGCTGTTTCTGCTGTCGCTTCAACTCGCTCGTCGAGGCGGCCGACGCCCTGCGACGGGGCACCGCGCCCGAGGTGCTCGTCGCCGAGCCCGTGGGCAGCTGCACCGACCTGGTCGCGACCGTGAGCCTGCCGCTCGAGAGCCTGCACGGCGACCGATTCACGCTCGCGCCGGCGAGCGTCGTCGTCGATCCCCTGCGGGCGGAGCGGGTGCTCGGGATGAACGGCGCCCGCCTCTCCGACCACGTCCACTACATCTACCGCAAGCAGCTCGAGGAGGCCGAGATCGTCGTCGTGAACAAGATCGACCTCCTGGCGGACGCGGAGGGCGCCGCACGGCTCGAGCGGCTGCAGGAGGCCCTCGCGGAGGCGGCACCACACGCCGACGTGCTCGCATGCTCGGCGCGGACCGGCGTCGGACTGGACGCCTGGTTCGAGCGGATGCTGCACGACCCGTCGCGGGCCGCCGCGATCGCCGACATCGACTACGATCGCTACGCCCTGGGCGAGTCGCTCCTCGGCTGGCTCAACGCCGAGGCGCGGCTCATCGCGACGGACGGAGGGGAGTTCGACGGCAACGCGGCGCTGCTCGACCTGCTCGGGCGCATCCGGAGGGCGCTCGACGCAGCCGGTCACGAGATCGCGCATCTCAAGGCGACCCTCGCCGTCGAGGGGGACCCCTATGAACTCGCCGCCGCGAACCTCGTGCGCACCGACGACGCGCCGGTGCTGTCGCACCGGCTGGCGGAACCGCTCGATGTCGGCAGGCTGCTCGTGAACCTGCGGGCGGAGGCCGATCCCGCGGTCCTCGATCGGGCGGTGCGCGGGGCCCTGACCGAGATGGTCGGCGTGGGCTGCGAGGTCGTGCACCTCGAGCACTTCCGCCCCGGGCGTCCGGTGCCGACGCACCGGATCGCGTCACGATCCTGACCACACCCACCTGCCCGTGCCGGAGGTCGATTGCATGGTGATGGCCCTGCCGCGGCTCGCTGCCCGCATCACCACGACCGTCGCCCCCAATTGCCTCTGGAAGGCCGGCTGGAACCTCGGCGTCAAGGGGATGCTGTCGGTCGAGCGGTTTCGCCGCCGGGCGGCGCGGGGCGTCGTCTTTCCGCCCTTCCTCCACCTCTCCATCATCAACAGCTGCAACCTGCGGTGCCAGGGATGCTGGGTGGACGTCGCGGCACCACGCACGATGGTGGCGATCGACGATCTCATCCGGATCGTGGCCGACGCGAAGGCGCGGGGGAACGCCTTCTTCGGCATTCTCGGCGGCGAGCCCTTCCTGCATCCCGGGCTCTTCGATCTGCTCGAGGCGCACCGGGACTGCTACTTCCAGATCTTCACGAACGGCCAGCTCATCACCCCGGAGGTGGCCGCCCGGCTGCAGCGCCTCGGCAACGCGACGCCGCTGGTGAGCATCGAGGGGGATGCGGCGGTGAGCGACGTGCGCCGCGGCAACCGCCGCGTGCTCGACCGCACGCTCCGCGGCCTCGAGCACTGCGTCGAGGCGCGGCTCCTCACCGGTGTGGCCACCAGCCTCTGCCAGTCGAACATCGACCAGCTGCTGACCGAGGCGTGGCTCGACCGCCTCGTCCACCTCGGCGTCCACTACACGTGGTTCCACGGCTACCGTCCCGTGGGCCCCGAGTCGTCCCCCGAGCTCGCGCTCACCCCCGACCAGCTCCTCGCCGTGCGTCGCTTCGTCGTCGCGATGCGGGCCCGCAAGCCGATCGCGATCGTCGACGCCTACTACGACGGCGAGGGGCGTGCGCTCTGCCCGATGGCGGCCGGCATCACGCATCACGTCGGGCCGAGCGGCTACGTGGAGCCCTGCCCGATCATCCAGCTCGCGGTCGATCGGGTGGGTGACGGCGACTTCTACGATGTCGTGACGAAGTCGGCCTATCTCCGCGACGTGCGCGCGGCCGCCGCCAGCCACAGCCGCGGGTGCATCGTGCTCGAGAACCCGCGGCTGCTCCTGGAGATCGCCGACCGCCACGGGGCCGTCGATACCACGCAGCGGGGCACGGCCCGGGAGGAGCTCCTCGGCATGACCCCGCGGTCGAGCCAGGATCTTCCGGGGCGCGAGGTGCCCGAGCAGAGCTGGGTCTATCGCCTCGCGAAGGGTCGCTGGTTCAACGACTTTGGCGTGTACGGCGGTGCGTCGGCGGCTGCGGGCGACCGGGCGCGCGTTCCCGTGCCCGACTCCGTCACGCCAGGGGGGCCGGCTCGATGAGCGAGACGGCTGGATCGACGCCGCGCGTTCTCTACTGCCGCTGCGCCTATGCGCAGGTGGTGCCCGGCGACGTCAAGGATGCGGTGCTCGACGGGCTCGCCCGCTCGTCCGCCGCGTTCGAGATGGTGCCCGACCTGTGCGAGATGGCCGCACGGCGAGACGGTCAGCTCGCCGACATCGCGCGGGCGGTCGATCCGGCGCGCCCGCTGCACATCGTCGCCTGCTGGCCGCGGGCGGTGCGCGGTCTCTTCCATCTGGCCGATGCGCGGCTGCCCGACGCGGGCGTGGAGATCCTCAACATGCGCGCCGAGTCGGCCGCCGACCTGCTCGCCCGAGTCGGCCTGGACGTCGAGTCCGGGAGCGGGCCGACCACGCCGCAGGTGCCCGCATGATCGCCGCCACCGTGCCGCCGCCGCGGGTCGTGCTGTACGAGGGCGCGGGGTCCGCACCGCTCGATCCGGGCGAGCGCACGCGGCTTCTCGCCGCCCTGTTGGATCGTGGCTACGCGGTGACCCGGGCCGTGCCGGGCGGGGCCGCGCGAGACGATGCATCGGCGGCAGCGGCGTTCGTCGTGCTGGGTCGGTTCGGTGGGACGGTGCCCGACGTCCACGATGCCGCGGGACGCCCCGTCCACGTGCATGACATCGGCATGTCGACGGTCGACGAGGCCGTGGCGCTCGTCGAGGAGTCGCGGGCAGGTCGGCCGATGAACAGGCCCGACGCCGGCGCGGCGACGTGGAAGCCGTGGTTTCCGGTGATCGACACCGCGCGATGCACGAACTGCATGCAGTGTCTCAGCTTCTGCCTCTTCGACGTCTACGGTGTCTCGCCGGCCGATCACACGCTCCGCGTCGAGAACCCGGCCAACTGCAAGGTGAACTGCCCCGCCTGCTCCCGGGTTTGTCCCGAGGTGGCGATCATGTTCCCGAAGTACCATGCCGGCCCGATCGACGGGGCGCCGGTCTCCGACGCGGACGTCCACCGTGAGAAGATGAAGGTCGACATCTCGGCGCTCCTCGGCGGCGACATCCTCGCGAAGCTGCGGGAGCGGAGCGCGGAGGCGAAGTCGCGGTTTTCCAAGGAGCGGAGCGCCGACGCGGCGCTCGCCGAGCGACGCCGCTGCCTGACGAAGCTGGCCGATGCCGCCGCGATTCCCCGCGAGGTGCTCGACGCGCTGCCGACGCCCGAGGAGATCGAGCGGCGGACGGCCGAGGCGGCCCGCAAGGCGGCCGCCGCACGCGACGCACGTGAGCACGCCACCGGGCGTGCGGTACAGTCTTGACGGCGACACCGGCGAGCCTGCCGCGCCAGGGAGCAACAACCATGTCCACGGCCGACCCGACGTCGATCCCGCTGGTGATCCTGCCGCCACCGGTGCCGCCCGCCCTCGTCCGGCAACGACCACCACAGGCGTCGATTCCCCAGACGAAACCGGAGCGGGACGCCCTGTTCGACGCCGTGCGCCGGGGCATCGCCCGCGAACGGGCCGTGCCGCCGCTGAGCCGCGACGAGCTCGAGCGCCGTGCCGACGCGGCGCTCGCGGAGGTCGGGCTCGGACCCGTCTACCGCGATTACGCGACCGTGCTCGTCAACAACGAGTCGTGGCGCGAGCAGCTCGCCGCCGTGCCGTACGAGCGGCGGCTCCTGCTGATGCCGAAATGCCTGCGGGTGGAGAACCGTTGCCCCGCGCCCTTCGACGAGTTCGGCCTGCTCTGCAAGCAGTGCGGCCTGTGCTCGATCCAGGACTTCCAGGCGGAGGCGGAGCGACTCGGCTACGCCGTGCTCGTCGCGGAGGGTTCGGCGCTCGTCATGGCGATGGTGCAGACCGGCACGATCGAGGCGATCGTCGGCGTGAGCTGCATGCCGGTGCTCGAGAAGACCTTTCCACACGTGCAGGCCGCGGCGATTCCGGCGGTGGCCGTGCCGCTCCTGCAGGATGACTGCATCGACACGACCGTCGACGTGGACTGGGTGTGGGACTACATCCACCTCGAGGCGGCGGATCGCTCGCGCCGGCTCGACCTCGGCGGTCTCCACGACCGGGTGCGCGAGTGGTTCGCCCCGGCGGCGCTCGAGCGGCTCATGGGGCCGGCCGAGGGGCATGCCGAGGAGGTGGCCCGCGCCTGGCTCGCGGGCGACGGCAATCGCTGGCGGCCCTTCCTCGCGGCGGCGGTGTTCGAGGCACTCGGCGGCGACGGCGCTGTCGAGCGGTCCGACGAGCTCATTCGCCGGGTCGCCGTGGCGGTCGAGTGTTTCCACAAGGCGTCGCTCGTGCACGACGACATCGAGGACGGCGATCTCGAGCGGTACGGTCGGCCGACGCTCTGCGGCCGCCATGGAGTGCCGATCGCGTGCAACGTCGGCGACGTCCTCATCGGCGAGGGATACCGACTGCTCGCCGAAAGCGGCCTCGACGGCCCGGCCGTGGCCCTCATGGTCCGCGAGGCCGCTACGGCACAACGACTGCTCTGCCGTGGCCAGGGCGCCGAGCTGGCGTGGTCGGCGGATCCGAGCGTGCTCGCCAGCCGTCAGGTGCTCGAGATCTTCAGGCTCAAGACCGCCCCGGCATTCGACGTCGCGTTGCAGCTCGCGGCGGTCGCGGCCGGGCGACACGCGGACGTGAGTGACGTGCTGCGGGCCTACGCCGATGCGATCGGCATCGCCTACCAGATCAAGGACGACCTCGAGGATCTGCAGGACGACGCCGGCATCGTGCGCGATGCGGGGGCACGGCCGAGCGTGGTCGTCGCGCTGGCGGCGGAGCGGGCCCGTGGTGGCGATCGCGAGCGGCTCGCCGCACTGGCCGCGGGACGCACCGGGGCGGACATCACGCCGGCATGGTTGCGTGAGGCCGTGTCGGTGGCGAAGGCCGACGAGAAGGCGGCGCTCCTGCTCGAGGGCTACAAGGAGCAGGCCATCCGGGCGCTCGACGGGCTCGCCGACCCGACACTCAAGGGACTGCTGCGCCGCGTGCTCGCGCGGATCTTCACGCCGCTCCACTTCGAGGGCTACTGCCGGGAGCAGGAGGCGGCCGCGCGGGCTGCGCTGGGCGACACCGGACCGTCGGCCGGTCAGCTGCACGCCGCGAGCCTCGACGCCGTGCCGTCCTCCGCGGAGTCTGCTCCCTCGACCCGCCCATGAGCCGCCGGCTGCAGATGCTGCAGGTGGCCAGGCTGGCCCGCCGGTCCCTCGGCGAGTCGGCCGACCTCGTCACCGACTTCCTGCACTCCCGCGCGCTGCCGGCGGGAGGCTTCGGCAATCGCGACGGCGTCGCCGATCTCTACTACACGCCGTTCGCGATCGACGCGCTCGTGGCGATCGACCCGCAGCCACGGCCACCGACCGCGGAGGCCCCGGCGGGCACGGCGGCGGCGACATCGACGCTCGCTCCGGAGCACGTCGCCGCCACGCGCGCATGGCTGGGGACGTTCGGCGGCGGCGAGTCGCTCGACTTCGTCCATCGCTGCTGCCTGGCCCGCGCGTGGTCGGCGTGGCCGCGAGACGCCTGCCCGCGCGCCGTTCGCGAGACGCTCGGTGCGGGCATCGACGCCCACGAGGCTGCGGACGGCGGTTATGCGACACGCACCGGTGCGACGCGAGGGACGGTCTATGGCTGCTTCCTGGCGGTGAATGCGCGGGCCGATCTGGGTGAGCCGATCGCGGCCGCCGACCCGCGTGCCGAACGGATCGCCGGCTGCGTGGCGCGCCTGCGCAGCCGCGACGGGGGATTCGCCAACGAGCCGGACCGCCCGCTCGG
>DNLZ01000289.1:14219-14352 GCA_003488325.1 Planctomycetaceae bacterium | reverse complement strand
GCTGCGCTCTGCCTTGCGGGTGCAGCCGTCTGGATCGTGACGACTCCGCTCGTCGCGGCCTGGTTCCACGTGGTCAGCCCGGTGGGCCTGGTCCTCAACGTCGTGATCGCACCGCTCGTCTCCGTCGCGATGC
>DNLZ01000289.1:7743-13919 GCA_003488325.1 Planctomycetaceae bacterium | reverse complement strand
GCTCGTCTCCGTCGCGATGCTGGCCGGATTCGCCTGCCTCGCGGTGGCGGCGGTCTCGACCACCCTCGCAGTCGGCCCCGGACTCGTGTGCGACGCCGCCCTCGCGGTCGTCGATCGTCTCGTGATGTGGGGCGCGCTCGTCCCCGGGGGCCACTTCTGGGTCACCGGACCGCCGTGGTGGTGGGTCGTCGGGTGGTACGCGCTGCTCGTGCTCGTTCCCTGCCTGCTTGCGGCGGTGCAGGCGCGGAGGGCGCCGGTGTGGATCGGCACGGCGGCGGCATGGTGCGTCACCGGCATCGTCGCGACCACGGCCGCGCGGCTCGTCACGCCCGCACCGGCCGAGCTGCGGGTCGTGGTGGCCTCGATGGGCCACGGCTGTGGGATCCTCGTCCGCGCGCCGGGCGCACGCACCCTGCTCTACGACGCCGGGCGGCTCGGTGCGCCGGCAGCGGCCCGTCGGGCGCTGACGGGCCTGCTCTGGAGCGAGGGGATCACCCGCATCGACACGGCCGTCGTGTCGCACGCCGACGCCGACCACTTCAACGCCCTCCCCGACCTGCTCGACCGCTTCACCGTCGGAGAAGTCGTCGTGCCGGAGCCCTTTCTCCAGAGTCGTTCGATGCAGGCGGCCGATCTGCTGCGGCGCGCCGCGGCGCGCGGCGTCCCGGTGCGCACCGCGCGGGCGGGCGACTCGTTCGCCCTCTCGGCCCTGTGCCGCGTGCGCGTGCTCCATCCGCCGGCGGAGGCGGCGGTCCATCGCCCGCCCGATGCCCCGGATCACCGTGCCGCCGACAACGAGACGAGCCTCGTGCTCGCGGTGGAATCGGCCGGTCGCCGGCTGCTCCTCACGGGGGACATCGAGCGGGATGCGCTGCGTCGCTTCGTGGCTGCGGGCGTCGAGCGGTGCGACGTGCTCGTCGCCCCGCATCACGGCAGCCGCACGAGCCTTCCGCCCGACATCGCCCGCGTCACCCGTCCCTCGTGGGTGCTCGTCAGCGGCAGCGGCAACGGTGCCTGGCCCGAGGTCCGACACGCGTACCTGCACGCGGCCGCATCCACGTCACCCGCCGGCTTCGGTGAGTCGGTCAAAGTCGTGAAGACCGGGGACGAGGGGGCCGTCGCGCTGTCGCTGACGGCCGGAGGGATCACCGCGTCGCGCTGGCTGGGCAGATGGCGGCCCGGAGCGTCACACGACGACCACGTGGTTCTCCATCCGGCCGATCCCGTCGATGTCGATCAGCACGCGATCCCCGGCGGCGAGCGTGAACGACTCGTCCGGGACGACGCCCGTGCCCGTGAGCAGCACGACTCCGTGCGGAAACGACTGGGAACGCCAGAGATGGCCGATGAGGTCGCCGAACGACCGGCGGATGCGATCGACCCCCGTGCTGCCGGCGAAGACGGTCCTGCCCCCCCGCTCGATCGTGACGCTGATCGACCAGCGACGGATCTCGGACTCATCCGCAGCGAGCACGATCCACGGGCCGAGCGCACACGAGCGGTCGTAGACCTTGGCCTGCGGCAGGTAGAGCAGGTTTTCGCCTTCGATGTCCCGAGAACTCATGTCGTTGCCGATCGTGCAGCCGACGAGTCGGCCGTGCGCGTTCATGACGAGGGCCAGTTCGGGCTCCGGCACGTTCCACTTCGCGTCGCCCCGGATGCCGACGGCGGCGTTCGGCCCCACCGCCTTCTCGCCCAGCGCCTTGAAGAAAATCTCCGGCCGCTCCGCGTCGTACACCCGATCGTAGGCGGTGGCGCTGAAGTCCGATTCCTCCATGCGGGCGGTCTTGCTCCGCAGGTAGGTCACGCCGGCCGCCCACACCTCCTGCCGCTCGACCGGGGGCAGGAGCGCGACGTCGGCGAGCGGGAGCCGGACCGTGCTCTGTGCGACGGCGTTCCGCGCGGTCGCGGTCGGATCGGCCGCGTCGAGGATCGACGCCAGCGAGCCCACGCCCGCCGACCCGAGGTCGATCACGACGTCGTCGGTGGTGACAACGCCGATGCCGGTCTCATCCCCGCGCGGGCGACGAAATCGGCAGATGCGGAGCGGGTCGCCGGAGCCGGGGCCGGACGCCGAGGGGCCGGTGGTCGATCGCTGCGTGGTCATGATCGGTCATGATCCTCCGGAGGGGGCGAATGGCGACGGTCGGGGTGCGGAGACCGCGGGACGAGGGCGCGCGCGTCCGACCGCGGCCTGCGGTGGTACTGTACCCCATCGCCGGTTGATCCTCGCCCCGCCGTCCCCGTCGGGGCGCACGGTTCGTTCCCTCGGCCACGAGCACTTGCCATGACCCCCACGCCTCTGCCGGATGCAGGCTTCGACCCCTTTGCGCCGGACGACCCGGCCGTCTACGAGGTGCGCACGTCGGCCCCCGGCCCATCCGGTTCGCTGCCGCTCACCGAGTCGCTCCTCCGCGACAGTCCCAGCGGCGACATCTTCGGCCTCTCGCAGAACGTCGGCATGGGCTGGAGCCCGAGAGCGGCCGCCGACGCGCAGTTCCTCATCCTCTCGACGCAGGGAGGCGTGCGGGCGCCCGACGGCGCGCCGGTGGCGCTCGGCTACCACACCGGCCACTGGGAGATCGGCCTGCTCGTCCAGGCCGCCGCGGCCGAGCTCAGGCGGCTCGGCACGATCCCGTTCGCCGGCTTCTGCTCCGATCCGTGCGACGGTCGCACGCAGGGCACGACCGGGATGTTCGACAGCCTTCCCTACCGCAACGACGCCGCGATCGTGCTGCGTCGGCTCGCGCGGTCGCTGCCCCTGCGGCGCGGCGTGGTGGGCATCGCGACGTGCGACAAGGGGCTGCCCGCCATGCTCATGGCGGTGGCGGGCCTGCGCGACCTCGCGGGCATCGTCGTGCCCGGCGGCGTCACGCTCCCGCCGACCGACGGCGAGGATGCGGGGAAGGTGCAGACGATCGGCACCCGCTTCGTGCACGGCCAGCTCTCGCTCCAGGAGGCGGCCGATCTCGGCTGCCGCGCGTGTGCGTCGCCCGGTGGGGGCTGCCAGTTCCTCGGCACGGCCGCGACCGCCCAGGTCGTGGGCGAGGCGCTCGGACTGTCGCTGCCCCACTCCGCACTCGCCCCGAGCGGGCAGCCGGTCTGGCACGACCTCGCCACGCGATCCGCCCGCGCCGTGGTGGGGCTCGCAGCCGCCGGCAGGACGACGCGCGACATCCTCACGCCGGCGAGCGTCACCAACGCGATCACGGTCCACGCCGCGTTCGGCGGCTCGACGAACCTGCTGCTGCACGTCCCGGCGATCGCCCACGCCGCCGGACTGCCACTCCCGACCGTGGATGACTGGATCGCGGTGAACCGACGCACGCCGCGGCTCGTGAGCGTGCTGCCCAACGGCCCGGTGCACCATCCGACCGTGCGTGTCTTCCTCGCCGGCGGCGTGCCCGAGGTGATGCTCCACCTCGACCGGCTCGGCCTTCTCGACACGAGCGTGACGACGGTCAGCGGCGCGACCCTCGCGGAGGTCCTCGCGTGGTGGCAGGGGAGCGAGCGGCGGCGACGGTTTCGCGATCGGCTGCACGCCGCCGACGGCGTCGATCCGGACGACGTGATCCTGCCGCCGCCGCGGGCGTCCGCGCGTGGCCTCCAGGGCACGATGGCGTTCCTGCGCGGCACGATCGCCCCCGATGGCGCCGTCGTGAAGGCCACCGCAATCGACCGTACCGTGATCGACGACGCCGGCCGCTATCGCCACGTCGGCCCGGCCCGCGTCTTCGCCAGCGAGGCGGCGGCGATGGCCGCGATCAAGGCCGGCGCGATCCGGGCCGGCGACGTCCTCGTGCTCGCCGGCATCGGCCCGCTCGGCACGGGCATGGAGGAGACCTACCAGGTCACCAGCGCGCTGAAGCAGCTGCCGATCGCGAGCCGGGTCGCGCTCGTGACCGACGCGCGGTTCTCCGGCGTCTCCACCGGTGCGTGCATCGGCCACGTCGGCCCCGAGGGCCTCGCGGGCGGACCGATCGGCCGGCTCGTCGACGGCGACGTGATCGCGATCGAGATCGACACGCGGGCCGCGACGGGCAGCGTCGATCTCGTGGGCCACGGAGAGCGGACGTTCACCGTCGCGGAGGCGGCCGCCGAACTTTCCCGTCGGCCGCAGCGGCCCGACCTCGCCCCGAATCCGCGGCTGCCCGACGACACGCGGCTCTGGGCGGCACTCCAGTCGGCGTGCGGGGGCATCTGGTCGGGATGCGTCTACGATGCCGACCGGCTCACGCAGCTGCTCGCGCGGCGGGAGCCGCCGACCGCGTGAGCGCGAGCCCGATCGCGATGAGCAGGATCTGGCTGGCGACGTAGCCGGCGAGGAGCATGAGCACGCCGCTCGTGAAGCCGTAGCTGTGCAGGCCGATGCCGAGCTGGTTGGTGCCGAACCAGCTCCAGGCCGTGATGATGTTGCCGGCGATGGCGAAGAGGGCGAAGCCCCGCGGGCCGATCCAGCGGTCCCAGCGGGCGTGGAGCACCGCGGCGTTCCAGAGCACGATCATGAGCGCGCCGTTCTCCTTCGGGTCCCAGCCCCAGAAGCGGCCCCAGCTGTCGTCGGCCCAGAGGCCGCCGAGAACCGTGCCGATGAAGCTGAAGAAGAGGGCGAAGCAGACCACTCCGTAGGTCATGCGGTAGAGCCGGTCCTGCACGGCCGCGACCCGCGTCGCATCGTCGGGCCGCACCCGCTCCGTCCACGCGCGATGCACGATGGCGCAGGTGCCGAGGAGTCCGGCGAGGAACGTCGCGCCGTACCCGAGCGTCACGGTGACCACGTGCGTGGACAGCCAGAACTGCGTGTCGAGCACCGCCTGCAGGACGTGCATCGTGTCGCCGGTGTCGAGCCCGTAGGCCACCATCAGCGTGAGGGCGCCGGCGAGTGATGCGGCGAGATTCCCGATCCCCATGCGGTGGAGCGATTCGAGGCCGAGGCCTGCGAGCACGCACGCCCAGCCGATGAAGACCGCCGACGAGTAGAGATTCACGACGGGCGGCCGCCCCGTGAGGTAGATGCGGGCGGCGAGGGCGAACGTGTGCAGCACGAGCGTGCCGAGCAGCAGCCACGAGACGAAGCGGTTGAGCGGCCCGTGCCAGGCGAGGAAGCTCGTGAAGCAGAGGACGGTGGCGAAGACGTAGAGCCACTTCGCGATGTCGGTCGGATTGAATCCGTTGAGCCACGCCTCGAATGCGGCCTTCGGGGCGACGGGCTGGACGGCCGGGAGATCCGCGATCGAGCGGCGGTACGTCGCGAGCGCCGCGTTGAATGCGGCGGGCGGGCCGTCCACGGCCCCGAGCAGCTCCGTGAACGGCAGGAGCGCGGGATTGAGCCGATACTCGGGCTGGCCCTCGCGGCCGTCGAGCATGCGGGCCACGACGGCGGTGACGACGGCGGGATAGATCGCCTGCCACTTCGTGGTCGGACCCGCTGCCTCGCCGTCGTCGGCCATCTCGAGCGGCGGAATCACCGCCGGGGGATGATTGTCCTCGAGCATCCGCGCGCCCTGCATCAGCCGGCGGATCTGCTCGAGAGCCTCCCGCCGCGAGGCCTCGTCGGTGCCGGTCACCTGCGGCAGCTCCGGGGTCTCGTACGCGAAGCGCAGGAGGTCGTAGGCCATCAGCTTCTCGTTGATCTCGCCATACTTCTTCTGCACGAACGAGCGCTGCTCGGGGGGCACCTCGCGGGCTGCGGCGATCTGCTCGCGAAGCGCCTCCCTCCCCTGCTCGAGCTCGGCCGCCGCGTAGCGGTGGCCCTTGCGCCGCGTGAGGTCGAAGAGATCGAGCACCTCGAAGGCGTCGATGCGGAACACCGGTGCGCGGCCGACCCACTCGGAGCCCGCCATGACGCCGAGCAGCCACTGCGTCGCCGACACGCGGCCGTGCGGACCGGCGCCGTCATCCGGCATCGTCACGCTCGTGCGGCCGCCGAGCAGCTGGAGCGTGTTGCGGGCCACGGTGTCGAGCGCCTTGATGCGGCCCTCGTGCAGCACCGGCAGCGTCCCGGCGCCGCGCCAGTCGGCGGCTTCGGCGGGCGTGGACGGGGTCCGGGCCGCAGGGAGGACGCAGGCGATCACGAGGCCGACGGCCAGTGCCGCCGGCAGCCATCCGGTGCCGGATGCGGGCCGATCGACGGCGCCTTCGCGAGGCTGCCGTCGCCCGCGTCGGCTCCTGCCCGCGGT
>DNLZ01000289.1:0-7370 GCA_003488325.1 Planctomycetaceae bacterium | reverse complement strand
TCGTGCCGGTCCGCGAACCGCATGAACGTGCCGCCGAAGTGGGCGAGCATGCCCCAGAAGGCGAGCACGCACGCGACGTAGGGGATCAGCCAGCCTGCGTTCTCCACCACCTGGAGGCCGGTCATCTCGCCCACCTGCCCGCCGCCCAGGTCCACCTGTGAGTACTGGCTCTGGTAGAAGGTCTCGCCGCGATAGCGGACGGGGTTGTTCATCCAGATGCGGCCCTTCTGCTCCACCCCCGATCCCGTGTCGGTGAACGTGACGTACGACGAGTAGTCGCGCGGCGTCTCGCTGGCCGAGTAATCGATGCGCCTCACGTCGTCGAGACGGACGGAGTAGGGCTTGTACTCCCGCCGAAACCGCAGCTGCAGCCGCCACGCGCGGCCGTTCGCGTCGACCGTGTCGCACTCGTCGCCGCCCGCGCCCATGAAGAGCTGGCTCTGGTCGTTGAGGAATTGGGTCGCAAGGAACGTGCCGAGGTCGCGGCCCCCCTCCCGCTCGACGAGCTGCACGTACGCCGACGCGATGTTCGTGCGCGACGACGCGCCTCCCTCCGGCGGCCGCCGGGTGGCGAGGAAGCGCGTGCCGAGGCCGGTCGTCGCCGCGTTCTCGGCGACCGGTCCCACCCGCATGACGGTCGAGTTGGGGAAGTAGTCGAGCACACGGATCGAGAACGGCAGCCCCTCGACCGGGATCGCCTCGCCCCCCGCCCGGGCGGCGAGCAACCGGCCCGAGATCACGGTCACCTCCTCGGTGTCGCCCTCGCCCGGGGCGATCAGGGCCAACTCGGTCTCGTCGGTGCGGCAGGCCATGCTCGATGTCTGTCCCTCGACGAGCGACATCCGCTCCTCGATCTGTCGATCGCCGAAGGCGAACTGCCCGAACATCAGGAGGCCGACGGCGACGTGGATGAGCACGTTGCCGCCGCGGGCACCGAACACCATCATGAGTCCCGCGAGCAGCACGAGCGACGCGGCGCTCGACTGCATGAGCTGCCACATGATGCGCAGGCCCGGCTCGTTCATCCGCCACGCATCGCCGCCGAAGAGCATGAGGCCGGCACCGGTGCCCACCGCGGCGGCCGTGACGGCGAGCGTGAGGCGCACGAGCCGACGGCGTCCGGGAGCACACGCTGCCGCGGCGAGCCCGACGGCGAGCAGCACCGCGCCCCCCTGCATGATCCGCCACACCGTCTCGTAGTCGATGGGCGGTCGGCCCTGCAGGCCGTCGGTGCGGTGGCCCGTGAGGATCACCGCCAGCGCGAGGATCCCGCCGGCCGCGGAGACGAGGGTGCCCCACACGAGCCGCTGACCCCGGGCCGCGACGTGAAACCTCGTGACCTTCGCGGCGACGAGGTTCACCAGCAGCACGAGGCCGATCGTCGCCCCGCCCGGAAACGGAAACCAGCCCGTGAGGGTCGACTCACCGAAGATCGTGATCGGAAAGAAATCGGAGAAGGGAATCCTGGCGATCCAGGAGTTGAAGTACTCGGCCTTCACCTCCGGCAGGTTCTTCTCGTCCTGGGCGAGCGTGCCCACGAACAGCAGGAACGTGGCCGCGAGAAACATCACGACGGTGATCTTGAGCGAGCCGGCGGCCCGCAGCAGCGTCCAGGCCGATTCGGCGAGCGAGGCACGCTCCTCCGTAGAGGTCGAGATCGCGCGAAAACGGGGAAGCGGCAGCGTGCCGGTGGCCATGGTGTCGAATCCTGTCGTGGCGGATCAGTTCCAGCGGAGGGACGAGACGAAACGCGTGAAGTTGGCCCGCTCGCGGAGGGCGACGTCGGCCTTCCCCTTGAACTTGACGAAGAGCGACGACGCGTCGTCGAGCGGCACCATCGCGCCGAGGATCGCCTCGCCGTCGGCGGCCGGCGCGGCGACGAGGAGCACGACGGTCGCCTCGGTGCCGTCCACGTCCACGGTTTCCGCGTCGGTCAGTGCCCGGTCGACGGCGTCCGCCACGGAGGCCGCATCGTCGCCGGCGAGCTGTTTCTGCCACCGCTCCACGTTGTTGCGGAGCGACCCGGATGCCGGGATCACCGTGACCTCCCGGCCCTCCGCCGGGTCGCCGATCGTCACGGTGGCCAGCCGCATCCCGCTGGGTCCGGAACCGTCCACCCAGCCGTCCGGCAGGTCGTACCGCAGCCTGGTCGTCGACGGCCGCTCCGCTCCCCCCTCGACCCGCGCGGCGGAGGCGATGGGCGGGGCCGTCGGGCGGGGCGCCGTGTAGGCGCGGATATCGCCGGGCCGGATCGCCGCGTCGTCCCCGCAGCCGACGAGGCCGAGTGCCACGGCACAGACCGTCGTCGACGGCAGGCGAGCCCGGGCGACGGTCGCCCGGGGGAAAAAGCGTGAGGGAGGCACGGCACGACGCCTCGGGCGGGGATCATCGGCGGCATCCGCGGGAGCAGCCGCCGCCCGCTTGGCCACCGAATTCTAGCAGGAACGCCCGGGCTGGGGCGTCGTGACCGCGGCCGTCGGCCCGGTCGGGGAGCGAGGAACGCCTACTGCCAGCCGAAAATCTGCGTCAGGCCGCCGATGAGCGGGGCCGAGAAGGGCGTGCCACCGGGCGAGCGGATCGTCCACGCGAGGTCGAACATCACGAGCCCCGCGAAGAACAGCACGAGTGAGCAGCAGACGAGCCCGACGATCTGCCACGCGTTGAACGTCGTGTCGATCGAGTACTCGAAGTCCCCGCCGGGCACGGCCGCCGCCGCGGCATCGAAGCTGCTCGAGGCGCTCTCGTCGAACGACACCGAGGCAGAGTCGTCGCCGACCGCCGCGCCGAAGAAGCTCGAGTCACCGGTCGATTCGGTCGCCACGACGACCGATGCGCTGTCGTCATCGCCGACGCCGCCGAGATCGAACTGATCACCGACCAGCGAGCCGCCCCCGATGCCGGAGGGACCGCCGATGCCCGAGCCCCCGGCCAGTGCGGAGGCTCCGCCGATGCCGGAGTCACCACCGATGTCGATTCCCGATCCCACGGCCGCGCCGCCGATGCCCGAACCGATCTCGAGATCGATGCCCGAGCCCTTGAGGTCACCATCCTCGAGCGAGATGCCGCTCTCGAGCGGCCCCGAGAGGGCCGCGCCGATGGCGGAAGGATCTGACAGGCCGGCGATCCCGGATGCTGCGGGGCCCGCCGCACCCGGCAGCTCGACGGTGCCGCGGGGGGCGTCATCGATCGCGAGATCGTCGAGTCCGGAAAGCGCCGGGGACGACGCCGAGGCCACCGACTCGAGCAAGAGGTCGTCGTTGCCTCCGAGGGCCGCGTCGTCGAAGAGACTCACCGCCTCCTTGTCGTCCGCGCCACCGACGAGCGTGCGCGAGCCGTCGAGGCCGCCGGCGTCGGCTTCCCCGAGCGCCCAGTCGTCATCGGCGAGCTTGAGTCCGCTCTGTCCGGCGCCCAGTCCGCTGCCGGTGCGTGGTCCACCGCCCGCGCCACCATCGTCGAGATCGAGCTGGATCGATTCGGAATCCTCCGATCCCTTCTCGTCGGCGAGTTCGGCCGCCAGACGGTCCACGTCGTCAGCCTTGAACTTGACGGACGCCCCGTCGCGCATCGGAAAGAGTTTCTTGCGGTCGACGAGCCGGTTCACCTCGTCGGTGGTGGTGCCCAGCCGCTGGGCCACCTCGTCGATCGACAGGAATTTTCCAGCCATGACATCCCCGCGTGCCAGGATGGGAACCATCTCGGCGTGCATCGTTCTTCGGCCCGCCGACTCTCCCCATGTTACGTCGCGACGCTGCCGGCGGCACAGCCGTCACGGTCGGTGAGGTCGTCGTGCGGCGATGTCCGGCGGTAGCCGGCGGCTGGGGCGACCCCGGCCGGTCATCGCCCGGCGGGCGACGGCTGGCCACCCTCGAGCATGCGGCGCAACGCCGCAGGCGTCGGCTCCTGGGCATTGAAGTCCTCGAGCACGAGGTCCCAGGAGAGATCCCGGGTGCTGCGGAGCGTAACGGTTCCAGCCCCCGGATCGACGTGATACACCGCGGCATGCCGCGTGGCCGAGTCGACCACGATCAGAAGACGCCGCCCCTCGTCGATCGTCGATTCCGAGACCCACAGCGGCCCGGCCTGAGCACCCCGCGCTCCGGCGCGTTGCGTGGCGACGCCCTGCGCGACGGCGAATCCGCACGCGAGCGTCGCCACGACACACGCGATGAGGACGGCATCGCGCCGCCAACCCAGCTCCGACATGTCGGCAGCCTCCGTCATGCGGGTTCCGGCCCGGGCCGCGACGGTAGAAGGTGGCCTTCGACGCCCGCAAGGCCGATCGCGCCGGCGACTCGCACGGCTCCCGTTCTTCCCGGGGCTGCGCCGACCGCCAGGCTTGCCGTGCCCGCGGCCCCTCCCCTGCTCGGGCCGCCCGCCGGAAACCCGGCGCGTGATCTCCCTTTCGGTGGGGCGGACCGTTTCGATTCAATCGGTCGCGTCGAGTGTGACGAAGGAAGGGGATGTGCGGCGGCCCGCCGCGATCCACGTACGTCCGGGAGGCTTGCTCCGGTGTCGAGACTCAACGCCCTGTCCGTCATGCTCCTCGGCTCGCCACTCCTCTGGGGTGGGGCGCTGGCCTTCTGCTTCTTCGCGCTCATCCACGCGGGCGTGATCGACGACCCGAACGTGGTGCGATACCTCGCGGGCCACTGGGTCGAGTACGTCGAGGTGGCGCTCTTCTGCGTCGGCCTCGCGGCGCTCGTGCTCAAGGGCTACGACATCCACCGGCAGGGACGCGAGCCGGTCGACGACCTGCTCGAGCCGATTCCGCCCGGAGGGATCCCGCCGTCCGAGGCCGGCCGCCTGGCGGAGTCGCTGCCCGAGGCGGATGCCTCGGGGGCGTACCTGCCCACGCGGCTGCGCGAGGCGATCGACTACGTCGTGCGCACGGGCTCGGCCGACGCCCTCGAGAATCACCTCAAGTATCTCTCCGACGTGGATGCCTCACGTGCCGCCCAGGGCTACGGCCTCGTGCGGTTCATCGTGTGGGCGATTCCGATCATGGGATTCCTCGGCACCGTGATCGGCATCACGGTGGCGATCGCCAACCTCTCCCCGACGCAGCTGGACAACATCTCCGGCGTCGTCGCCGGCCTCGGCACCGCCTTCGACACCACCGCCACGGCCCTCGGCCTGTCGATGGTGCTCATGTTCCTGCAGTTCGTCATCGACCGACGTGAGCAGCGGCTGCTCACCCGTGTCGACGACGCGGTATGGCGCGCGCTCGCCGGTCGCTTCCAGTCGCTCGGCGGCAGCGAGGGCACGGCTCTGGCCGTCGCCCGTCTCGGCGAGTCCCTGAACCGTGGCTCGGCCCGGCTGCTCGACGCCCAGGAGCAGGCGTGGCGCGCCCTCGAGCGCACCGCGTCGAACGGCCTGCGGCAGGTCATGGAGCAGTCCGGCACGACGATGCAGTCCACCCTCACCGATGCCCTCGACGCCTCGCTCGAGCGCTGGGGAGAGTCGCTCGCCCGCACCCACGACGCGCTCGCCGCCCGTCGCGAGGAGCGCTGGACGGTCGCCGCCGAGTCGCTCGCCGCGGCCATCCGCGGCCTCGAACGGCACCACGAGGCGCTCGCCGAGCAGACGACCGTGCTCGCGGCCGTCGTCGATGCCACGCGCGACGTCACCGACCTCGAGCGGAAGCTCGAGACCAATCTCGCCGCGCTCGCCTCGACCGGCCGGTTCGAGGAGACGCTCGGCATGCTGGCGGCCGCCGTGCAGCTGCTCGCGGCCCGGGCGGGCGACGCCGCGTCGGAGCCCCGCCGCGTCGAGCTCGCCGCACCGCACCGCACCGGAAAGGCCGCATGAGCCGCCGCCACGTCAGCACCGCGCCCACCGTCTCGCTCTTCCCGTTCCTCGCCGTGCTGCTCTGCACGATGGGGGCGCTCCTCGTGCTGCTCGTGCTCTTCAGCCGGGCCGCCGAGGACGGGAAGATCGCCCATGCGGCGGTGGCCGACCGGTCGCGGGCCGAGGAGCTCGAGCTGGCCCGCGACGAGTTCGCGTGGCGGCTCGAGCAGCTCGCCACGATCCGCGACCAGACCACTGCCGACCTCTCCCGGGTGCGGATGCAGCTCGCGGGTATCGAGGATGATTCGCGGGCGCTCGAAGACGAGTTCAAGCGACTCGACGAGACGATCGCGGCGCTCGAGGCCGATGCGTCGGCCGCGGCGGATCCGGATGCGTCGCTCGACGACCTCGAGAAGCGGCTGGCCGCCGCACGAGA
Organism: Planctomycetaceae bacterium; assembly: GCA_003488325.1. GTDB lineage: Bacteria > Planctomycetota > Planctomycetia > Pirellulales > UBA1268 > QWPN01. The sequence goes on along the minus strand of DNLZ01000289.1, from coordinate 1,147 downwards.
CGCGCTCGAGGCCACCCGCCGGGATGGCGCGAGCCGGCCTCCGGCCTACGCGGTCGTGCCGTACGAGGGGCGACAGGGCACGCGGCGACGTCCGCTCTACATCGAGTGCTGCATCGATGGCGTCTTCCTCCAGCCGGAAGGCATCCGCCTGGGACCGGGCGACTTCGAGGGGCCGCCCGGGCCGGGCAATCCGCTCGCCAGCGCGCTGCGGGCCGCCCGTGAGCACATCGCGATGCACGGCGACGGCGGCAGCGATCCCGACGTGCAGCCCTATCCGCTCCTGCTCGTGCGCCCCAGCGGCGTGATGGCCTACTACGCCGCCCGGGAGGCGATCCAGTCGTGGGGCAGCGAGTTTGGCTACCAGTTCGTCGACGAGGACTGGCAGCTGCAGTATCCCCCCGCCGATCCGGCGCTTGCCGCGGCGGAAGCGCGGGCGGTGGAGGAATCGCGCCGCAGGCTCGAATGGCTCGCCCAGGTGCGGCCGCCGCAGCCCACGCGACCGACGCAGCAGTACCGCGCCGCGACGACGCGCGGTGGCATCGTCGCGGAGGGCGGTCCGAGCGTGCTCGGCGACCGATCGCGGTTCGATTGGAAGGAGCAGCAGGCGGCACGCGGCCGTGGTGCGGCGGCGGGGGATTCGTCCGAGTCCTCGAGCGCCCTCGGCTCCGGTGGCGGGCCCGGCGGCAACGGGATCGGCTCGACGGCGTCCGCCGGAGGCACGGGTGCCGCTCCCGGCGGCTCGTCGCTCTCGGGTGGCGCGGCCGGCGCGGGAGATGGCGACGGGCTCGGTGGTGGCGCCGGCGATCGCTACGCGGGGCCCTCGCGGTTCTACAGCGGTCAGCCCGGAGGCGCGGCCGGATCTGGAGCCGGGGGCGGGCCGGGCTCCGGCGCGGAGGGCGAGGCTGGTACGTCGACGTTCGGCTCGTCGGTCGGCGCGGATGCGGGAACGGGTTCGGGATCGGGTGATTCAACGGGCGGTGCGTCAAACTCGATGGCGGGCGGCTCGAGCACCGCCTCGGGTGGCACGTCGGGAAGCACGCAGGCCGCCGCCGGCGGCAGTGGCGGGACGGGCGGCACGCCCGGCTCCGCGGGAAGCGCGGGCAACGCCACGGGCGGCGGTGGCAGCGGCCCGTCCATGCCGGGGCTG
>DNLZ01000456.1 GCA_003488325.1 Planctomycetaceae bacterium | reverse complement strand
GCAGGCCACGCGCTCGCGACCCGTGGCAGCGGCGACATCTTCCTCGCCGCCTTCGGAGTGGACGGCCGGCTCGCCTGGGTGCAGCAGGCGGGTGGCAAGGGAAACGACAGCGCGTATCCGCTCGTCTTCCGGGCATCGGGCGAAATCATCATCGGCGGTGCCCTCGCCGCGCCGGCCGACTTCGCAGGCCGCGAGGTGACGGACGCCGGCACGAGCGATCTCTACGCGGCGAAGTGGCGGCTGCCAAAGTAGCGGGGCAGAGCATGAGCCTCCCGCGACGGACTCGGGCGAACGGCAAAGAGTCCATTCGCACGCCTGGAGGCGCGCGCCACCGGCAGGAGCACGTGGACAGAAGCACACAGTCGGGAGAGAGCGGCAGGAAGCGGGAGGGCGGGAGCGGGCCTTGCGACCGCGTCGTTCACCAGGATGCTTCGAGCCCGAGATTCAGACCGTAGAGAAACGTGCTCGCACCGCTCGTGATCCCGGTGCGGATCTCGTCGGAAAAGAGATTGTTGGCCGAGAACTGCCCCGCCGGCTCGGCGAGGTTGCCGAGCCAGAACATCGTGAACCCGGTACGGGCCACCCAGTTCGGCGAGAGCCGCACGCAGCCGGTGAAGCCCAGTTCGCCGAAGAAGCTCGTCAGGTCCGCTGACATGGCGGTGCTGCGGATCACCTGATCGGTGCTCACGCTGTCCACGAAGCTGTGCTGCACCGCCCGGTCGTAGTAGATGCCGGCCTTGCCGAGGCCCTCGACCCACGCCCGCCCCGTCCGGCTCCCCACGAGCACGAGGTCGAGGCCGATCTGGGCGCCGTACAGGCTGTCGGTGGTGTCGGCGGAGAAGAAGTCCGAGCCGGTGACCGAGCCGGTGAGCGTCGTGTCGGTGACGGCGAGCCGCTCGTTCCACTCGACCCAGCGGAAGCCGTAGATGAAGTCGCCGTCGAGTCGGCCGAGGGCGCGACGACGGTTGAGTTCGAACGATTTGATCCCGGCCGACGAGGCGGCGGTCGCCGACGTCACGTCGGGAAAGCGAAAGCCGAAGATGTCGGCCTGCTCGAGGCCGCCTCCCGGCGAGGCCACCCTCCGCGAGCCCGTAAACGACTCGACGTTGAAGTAGTTGAACTCCACGGCGTCGGTGCCGTTGCCGCTCCACTCGATCGCATAGCGCGGCCCGGCGGCCATGCCCGTCGCGATCCCACCGGCATCGAGCGGCACGCTGGCCGGGTCGGCGCTCTCGAAGTAGAGGGGGCGAGCCGCTGGCCCGTCTCGCCACAAGAGCAGCGCTTCGACGCTGCCAGTCCACGCGGGGCGGCTCCCGTCAGCCGCGCTCACCGAGGCCGCGCCATCGAGGACAGCCGCGACCGAGGCGAAAATCGCACACGCGACGCGCACGGCGCGCACGAAATCGAAACGCATGACAGACCACGGCGTGCGTCGCGACATTCCCATGACCCGTCCGTGCACCCGCTCACCTGCACGTGGCAACGTGGCGCCGTGGCGACCCGCTGCACGCGCCCAGACGCGATTACCCCCTCGATCCCCTCTTCTAGAATCGGCGTTTCGCCGCTTGTGTGGGGCATGCGGTGGGCCATGCCGCACGATCTGCACAACCGTTTTCGATCACACCCCGGCACGGCCGAACCGCCCCCATACGAGGCCACCCCAGTCCGCAGACTCGCCTTGCCGTGTGTCGCGATTCCGCGGGCTCAACGCATGCCCGGCGGCTCGCTCCCGAGCCTGCCCCGGTCCGCTCACAGGGTTTGTGCAGTCGGTACGGCCGCCCCGGAATCTCCAGGCCGTTCGATCACGACCCGCCCGCTTCGTCCCGGGAACTGCCCGATTCGTCCCGACCCGAGAGCAACCGCCGGCGGAACGCTCACGTGCTGCGGTCGTCTGCAGGCCGCTGGGCGCAGCTGCTCGACGGAGTCCCGACGCCTGCGGATCGAGTCACTCTGGCGCCGCAACCGCGGGCGTAGAAGCAGTCCGATCGGCCAGCTGGGCCATAAAGCCCTGGGCCTCGTCGAGAAGTGCCTTCACGAGTCCCGCCTGCGGCTCGGAATTCTTCCACGACTCGAGTACGGCGATCTGGTCCGCGAAGCATGGCAGCGCGCCAGCCGGGTCGCCCGCATCGACGAGGAGTTGTCCGCGGTGCCGCAGCGCCCGCGCCTGGAGGATGGCGTTGTCGTACAAAGCAGGCTCGGCCGCGTAGAGCCGCTCGATGAATGGTGCGGCCTCGTCGAGCAGCGCGATCGCGGCATCGTTGTCTCCCGCCTGCCGAAGCATGGAGATCGTCGTCATGTCGGCATCGGCGGCCTCACGGTGCATCGGGGTGACGCCGTCACCATCGGGCACTTGATCGTGACAAAACGCCCGCCAGCGAGCGGCGATCGACAGGGCCTCGGCGCGGCGGCCCTCCTCGTCCGCAAGGCTCGCCAGGCACCGCAGGCCGAGTGAGATACCCCGCGCGAGCACCTCCCGGTCGTCCGGAAACCGCTGCAGCGAGTC
>DNLZ01000008.1 GCA_003488325.1 Planctomycetaceae bacterium | reverse complement strand
GCTCGCGCGCCGCGCCGTGCGCCCCCCTCGGCCGCGTAGATCGCGAGCGTGCTCGACACCATGCCGACGACGTTCCCCCGCTCGTCGAGCAGAGGACCACCGCTCGAACCGACGGCGAAATCAGCCGTCGTGGTGAACATCGTGCGCGCGAGCCCGTCCTCGCGCAGCACGAAGAACCGCGACAGGATGCCGTCGGTGAGCGACCAGAAGGCGGCGTCGGGATGGCTCAGGGCGTGCAGGTGCAGGCCGGGACGAGCGGCCGTGTTGAAGGCCAGGGCGGGGAGGTCGTGCCGGCCGTCGAGCCGGCACACGGCGATGTCGGCGAGGGGACTCACGGCGAGGACGCTCGTCACCGCATGGACCGCGCCGTCGGCGGTCATGGCCACGAGCACCGGCGACTCGGGCACATCGATCACATGGAAGTTGGTGACGACCACCCCCGCCGCGTGCACCACGAATCCCGTGGCGAGCGACACCTCGAGTTCACCGGTGTCGAGGTCGGGCTCGAGGGCGGCCATCACCACGACGCTCCGCCGCGCCCGCTCATAGAGCGACTCGGCCGGACACGGCTCGTCGGTCGGTCGGGAGACCTCCACCGCGCACGGCTCGCTCGACGTGCGATCGAGCAGATCGGCCACCGACACCGCCCTGCCCGCATCGACGAGCGCCAGCGCCGCCTGCTCGATCACGCGGATGCGTTCCTCGTCGGTGGTGCCGGGCTCCGGTGGGGGATCGGCGTACGTCCGCAGCACCTCCTCGAACGCCAGCCGCGTCGAGGGATCGTCGCACCGCTCGACCGCCCGGCGCTGAACCGCCACCGCGTCATCTCGCCGCCCGATCTCGAAGAGGGCCCGCGCGTGCGTTTCGAGCACGTCGAGATCCTCGCCTCCCGCGGCGGCGAGGGCCGCACGTGAGGCATCGAGCGCGAGGGGCAGGTCACGATGGCGAAGCGTGTCGTCCGTGAGGATGCCCCACGCGAGCGTGTCGAGCACGTCGGCGTCCTCGGCATGGACGCGCAGCAGGCGGCGGCCCAGTGCGGCGGCGGACACCTGACCGTCGCGCTTGCGGGCCTGCTCGAAGTACGCATCGGTCGGAGACACCGCGGCGGTGACGGCCACCTCGGCATCCAGCGTCGGCTCTTCGGTCATACCCCGGCCCGGTCCGAAGGCCCACCATGCGAGGGTCCACGCGGCGAGGAGCGTCGTGGGGCGGAGCATCGGTGACGACGGCATGACGCGGGCGGGGAGAAGGGCCATGGACGGCACTCTACCTCACCCGGAGCCGAACCGGACGCCGGCCACCGCCCTGGAACCGCGACCCGCCGCCGAGCCTGTTCCGAGCGGAGCCTCGGACCGGAGCGGCCTCGTCGCGGCCGGGAGTTCGCCGCGTGCCGGGCGGGGTCAACGTGCCCCGGCCAGCGGGGCTCCCGTCCGCCAGGTCGTGCCGTCCCGCTCGACGCGATGGTAGAGCGTGTCCCGCTCGACCGGCTCGCGGCCGGCCTCGCGGATGAGCCGCGTGATCTCCTCCACCGAGAGGATCTCGGGCGTCGTCGCCCCGGCGTCGTGGTAGATGAGTTCGTGCCGCACCGTTCCGTCGAGGTCGTCCGCCCCGTACGCGAGCGCCGCCTGGGCGGTCCCGATGCCGAGCATGATCCAGTAGGCCTTCAGGTGGTCGAAGTTGTCGAGGACCAGCCGGCTGATGGCCATCGTCCTCAGGCTCATCACCGACGACGGCTTGGAGAGGTGCGAGAGCCGGGTGTTCTCCGGGTGGAACGCGAGCGGTATGAAGGTCTGAAACCCTCCCGTCTCGTCCTGCAGCTGTCGCAGTCGCAGCAGGTGATCGGTGCGGTGGAATGCGTTCTCGATGTGTCCGTACAGCATCGTCGCGTTGCTCCGCAGACCGAGCTCGTGGGCCGTGCGGTGGATCGCGAACCACTCGTTCGTGTCCGCCTTGTGCTCGCAGATCTTGTCGCGCACCTCCGGGTGGAAGATCTCCGCCCCCCCTCCCGGCAGACTGCCCAGGCCCGCATCCCGCATCTCCACGAGGATGTCGCGGATGCCCCGCTTCGTGAGGTGGCAGAACCAGTTGATCTCGACCGGCGTCCACGCCTTCAGGTGGAGCGACGGGTAGGCGTCGTGGAGAAGCCGGATCACGCGGAGGTACCAGTCATAATCCTTCTGGTGGTGCAGCCCGCCTACGATGTGCAGTTCCGTCGATCCCGCATCGACCGCCTCCCGGCCACGAGCGAGGATCTGCTCGTCGCTCATCACGTACCCGCGCGCGTCTCGCAGGTCGGCGCGGAAGGCGCAGAACGTGCAGCGGTAGACGCACACGTTCGTCGGATTCAGGTGGGTGTTGATGTTGTAGAAGGCGAGGTTTCCGTTCTTCCGCTCCCGCACCAGGTTCGCGAGCTCACCGAGCTCGTGCACGTCGATCCGCTCGTCCCACAACGACTCACACTCGGCCGCGTCGAGCCGCACACCGGCCTCGATCTTTTCGCGGACTGCGTCGAGCGACGGATGCACGGCTCGAATCATGGTTGGTCCTGGAGGGGACGGGTATCGGGTAGGATCATGAGGAGAACCGCAGCCGGCCCGGGATTGCAACCACGCGATCATGCCGTGCCCCACGTCCCCGGCCCGCCGGGCATCCGGCCCCCCAGGTGGCCGTGGAAAAAGCCTGCCTTGGCGTTTCCCACGATGGAGAGCCTCGAAAAGCCAGGGGTTTTCTCGGTTCTCGACCGCCGCCTCCAGCGGCGGATGACGTGATCCACGGGCTACGAGCGCATGGAGCCATCCCCCCCATCCCCCTCGCCGTTCGCCGCAGACCCGAATGCCGGCCTGTTCGTCGCGTTCCGCATCCTCTTCCATGCGCGGTTTTACTACCCCGTCTTCATGGTGATGTTCCTCGACTTCGGCGTCAGTGTCGAGGAGTTCGGCATGCTCAACGCGGTCTGGGCCGCGGCGATCGTCGCGCTCGAGGTCCCCTCCGGGGCGCTCGCCGATCTCGTGGGGCGCAAGGGGCTGCTCGTGGCAGGGGCGGTCCTGATGGTGTGCGAGATGCTCGTGCTGTGCGTGGTGCCCGTGCCGTCCCCGTGGGTGATGCCGGCCCTCCTCGTCAACCGCGTGCTCAGCGGCACGGCCGAGGCCTTCATCTCCGGCGCCGACGAGGCGCTCGCCTTCGATTCGCTCGAGGCCCGGGGCCTCTCGGCCCAGTGGCCTCGCGTTCTCGAGCGCCTGCTCCAGTGGAGCGCCGTCGCGACGGTCGTGGCCATGATCACCGGAAGCCTGCTCTACGATCCCCGGACGCTCGACGCGGTCGGTCGGGCCCTCGGCCTCGCGGGATCGCTCACCGCCACGGACACGTTCCGGCTGCCGGTGTGGCTGACGCTCGGCTCGAGCGTGGTCGCCGTGGGCATCGCGCTGGCCATGCGCGAGCCGCCCCGTCCAACGGGCCACGCCGACGGGTGCGGCGACCTCCTCGCGCCGTTCCGCCAGATGGCGGTCACGGCCCACTGGGTGGTCGCGCACCCGCTCATCCTCGTCGTGATCGTCGCCGGCGTCCTCGTCGACCAGCCGATCCGTCAGGTGCTCGTGGTGTCGAGCGAAATCTATCGACAGATCGACATCCCCGGGCAGCTGTTCGGATTCATCGCGGCCGGTTCGGCCGCCGTGGGCCTGCTCACGGCGACCCCGCTGCGCCGACTCGCGCTGCGATCCACGCCGCGACGGAATGCCGCGATCCTCGCCGTGGCGACGTTCGCGGGTCTCTGCGGAGTCGCCGCATTCGTGCCGTGGTGGGGCGTCGCGTTCGTGATGGTGCTCTCGACGGCGCTCCGCATGGTGGTGTTCCTGCAGAGCCACTACCTCAACCAGCTCGTTTCGTCCGATCGACGCGCGACCGTGCTCTCGTTTCGCGGCCTCGCGGTGAACGTGGCCTACGGCCTCATGAGCCTGGGGTTCGCCGCCGCGGTGGCCGCGGTCGAACACGCGACCGCGGGTGACGGCGGCGCGGCCGGATCCCGTGCCGCCGCGACCGACGCGTTCCGCGTCGTGGTCGGCTGGCTGCCGTGGTCGTTCGCGGGGGCATGCCTGCTCTTCGTCGCATGGACCCTCCGCCGGCTCGGCACGAGCGCGCCGCTCGGCGGGGCGGGAGGCTTCGCCGAGCCGCAGGAAAGGTCCGCTCCGCCGTGACGCGCAACGACGCCGCGGGTCGCCACGGTCCGCTCAGGCCCAGAGGTCGGCGGCGATCGCCGCCAGGAGCACGAGGCCGATCACGGCATTGGCCGTGAAGAAGGCCTCGTTCACCCGCGACAGATCGTCCGCGCGCACGAGCGAGTGCTCCCAGATCAGCAGGGCGGCGATGACACCCCAGGCCACCCAGAAGATCGCACCGAGCGAGGGCACGACGAGCGGCAGGGCCGCGAGCAGGATCAGCGTGGCCACGTGGAGCCACCTCGCCCGCGCGAGCGCCCGGGGAACCCCGATGCGGGCGGGAACGCTGTGCAGCCCATGCGCGGCGTCGAAGACGGCGTCCTGGCAGGCGTAGATGATGTCGAATCCCGCCACCCAGGTGGTGACCGCCAGCCCCAGCACGGCCGCCGGGAGGATGTCGGCCGGATCCCGCACGACCGTCGCGCCCCGCAGGGCGATCCAGGCCGCGACCGGGGCCAGCCCGAGGGCGGCCCCGAGCCAGAGGTGGGCCAGCGAGGTGAAGCGCTTCGCGTAGCTGTAGCCGAGCAGCCAGGCGAGGACCGGCAGCGACAGGGCCACGGGCAGCCAGTTGGGCAGGAAGAGCAGCGTGCCGGCCACGAAGACCAGGGACGAACCCACGACGAGTGCGAGCACCTGCGCCGTCGTGACGTCACCCCGCGGGAGGTGCCGCGACGCGGTGCGCGGATTGGCGGCGTCGATCGCACGATCGACGAGCCGGTTGAACGCCATCGCCGCGGTGCGCGCGGCCACCATGCAGACGAGGATTCCGGCGGCCGGCCGGAGCCACGTGGATGGCTGCGTCGCCACCATGCCTCCATCGCCTCCCCAGGCCACCGCCACGAGGGCGGCCATGACCGCGAACGGCAGCGCGAAGACGGTGTGGCTGAAGCGCACGAGCGCGAGGTAGGTGCGCAGCGTGGCGGCCATCAGGAGGAGGCACCCCAGCGGGGAATCAGCGCGTTCGCGACGCCCAGCTGGTCGCAGATCCGGGCGACGACGAAGTCGATCAGATCGGCCACCGACTCCGCGCGGGAGTAGAAGCCGGGCGCCGCGGGAAGGACGACGGCGCCCGCCTCGTGGATGGCCTGCATGTTGCGGAGCTGTGGCAGCGACAGCGGCGTCTCCCGCGGCACCACGACGAGCGTGCGCCGTTCCTTGAGGTGGACCTCGGCCGCCCGATGGATGAGGTTCTCCCCCATCGCATGCGCCACCGCGGCGAGCGTACTGCCGCTGCATGGGCAGATCACCATCGCCGCGGTAAGGAACGACCCGCTCGCGATCGGCGCCATGAGATTCCGGTGGTGATGGTAGTGGAGGCGTCCCGCGGGCGGCGGCGGTGCACCGAGCATGACGCTGGGATCGAAGCGGTCGAGGTCGACCCGTCGGCCCATCTCCGCATCGAGCACGGCCTGTCCGGAGGGACTGATCGAGAGGTGCACCTCCCGCCCCGCCGCCAAAAGCACCTCGAGCAGACGCACGCCGTAGGGGGCGCCCGACGCACCGGTGAAGCCGAGCACGATCGGGAGCGAAGGGTCGGGGGGCACGCGTCAGCCTTCCCGTCGGCAGATGGAGAGCGTGGCGATCCCGAGCGTGAGCGGAATCGACTCGATGCGGTCGAACCCCGCCGCGCGGATCAGGGCGGCGAGGGCGTCGCCCGATGGAAATGCCTCCACGCTCTGGTTGAGGTACGTGTACGCATCGGACGCATTCCGCGCCACGGCGTTCCCCACGACGGGCAGGACGCGCCGGAAATACCAGAGGTACAACCCGCGCACGACGCGGTTGGCGGGAAGCGAAAACTCGAGGATCGCCAGCGTGCCACCCGGCCGGCACACCCGCGCCATCTCCGCGAGACCCCGCGCGGTATCGGCGATGTTGCGGAGCCCGAAGGCGACCGTGACGAGGTCGAACGACGCGGCGGGGAAGGGGAGGTCCATCGCGTCGGCCTCGACCCACTCGATCGCGAGCCCGGCACGATGCGACTTCTGCTCACCGCGGTCGAGCATCGGTCGGCAGAAGTCACCGGCCACGATCCGGACGCCGGGACCGGCCGCCCGCGCATAGGCCAACGCGAGATCGCCGGTGCCGGTGCACAGGTCGAGCATCGCGCCACCGGCAGGCGGCGGGGGCGCGCGACGAACGGTCGTGCGCCTCCACAGCACGTCGATGCCGCCGGACAGGAGTCGATTGACGAGGTCGTACCGCGGCGCGATCTCCGCGAACATGCCCCGGACGCGGCCACCGCTCTTGTCCACGGCCGCGTGCGGGCCATGGCGACCTACGGTGGACTCTTCTATCGTGAGGGGCATGGTGAGGCCGTCGGGGCCGCGCTGGACATCGTGCATCGATACCGTGACCGAGCCTCCCACATGCGTTGGCACTGCCACGATCTCTTCCATCGTATGCCGCCCGGAGCGACCGCGGGAGGGATCGCGGTGGTCATCGACGTGCTGCGGGCGTCGACGACGATGATCACCGCCCTCGCGTCGGGGGCTCTCGCGGTGATTTCCGAGGCCGACGTCGCCGCGGCACGCCGGCGCGCCGCGGCGGCGGGTGCGGCCGCCGTGCTCGGGGGGGAGCGGGGCGGCATCCGCATCGACGGCTTCGACCTCGGCAACTCACCGGCCGAATACACGGCCGAGCGGGTGGCGGGACGCATCGTGGTGATCACCACCACCAATGGCACCGCGGCGCTCGCCGCGTGCGACGCCGCGCTCGAACGCCTCGTGGGCGCGATCGTGAATCGCTCGGCGGTCGCGGCCGCCGCGCGACGTCTGGCCGCGATGCACCGGGCGCACGACGTGCATCTGGTCTGCGCCGGCA
>DNLZ01000009.1:6908-12023 GCA_003488325.1 Planctomycetaceae bacterium | reverse complement strand
CGGCGACACCCGGCTTATGAAGCCGGTGCTCTAACCAACTGAGCTACGCTGCCGTGAAGCGCCGGGCCGCATCCCGCGATACCCCGGCTGAGGTCTAGTATAGCGGACCACGGGGCCGCCGCGTGCAGCCGCGGCGAGACCGTGGGCCCGTTGCTTTTACTCACGCGGACATGATCGAGCACACCGCGGCAAAGCGTTCAGCGCATCGCGCGGTTCGCGTCGGCGACGAGCTGCCAGCCGCCCCGGCGAATCCCGCGGCTCAGCCGGATCCGACAGCGGGCGGCACGCTGAGCCGAGCCCTCGCGCTCGCCGGCCCGGCCGTGGGACTGCAGTCGCTCATCCTCCTTGTCAGCCTCACCGGCCGCTGGCTGGCCGGGAACGCCGGCACGACCGCCGCCGACCAGCTCGCCCTGCAGGGCGCGCAGACGACGTGCTTCTACCTGTCGTGGATGATCGGCTCGTTCGGCATCCTCGCCTCGGCGGGGGCCACCGCGCTCGTCGCGCGGCTCGTCGGAGCAGGGGATCGCGGCGCGGCGAATCGGGCGATGCATCAGGCGCTTCTCGTCGCGGGGGTCGTCTCCGTGGCGGGCTGGCTCCTCTGTGCCTTCGGGCTCGATGGTCTGCTCCGCGTGCTCAATCTCGACGGCACTGCCGGCGGCCATGCCCGTGACTTCCTGCACGTGATGCTCCTCTTGCTCCCGTTTCAACTGGTGTCGAACACGCTCACCGCCTCGCTCGCAGGTGCCGGCGACACGCGAACACCGTTGTGGATCGGCCTCGGCACGACGGCGCTGAACCTGCCGCTCGCCTGGATCGGGTTTCGCGGTATCGGCGATTGGCCCGGTATCGGGCTGGCGGGCATCGCGTGGGGTGCCGGCCTGAGTCAGGGGCTCGGCACGATCGCGCTGGCGGCCCTGCTCGTTCGCGGGCGGTCCGGGCTCCGGCTGCGCGCCCGCCTGCTCAGGCCCGATCGCGGGCTGCTCGGAAGGCTCCTGCGGATCAGCCTGCCCGCCGCGGCCGAGAGCGCGGCGATGGTCGCCGGTCAGATGGTGTTTCTGTCGGTGGTGAACCGGCTGGGGGACGCTGCCCGCGGGGCGCATGGGATCGCGTTGGGCTGGGAGTCGCTCGCGGAAATGTTCGGCATGGCGTTCGGTGTGGCGGCGAGTGTGCTCGTGGGCCAGAACCTGGGCGCCGGGCGGCCCGACGAGGCGCGGCGCAGCGGCCTCGTCGCCTACGGCTGCGGGGCCGTGCTCATGGTGGCGGGTGGCGTCGTGTTCCACGTGTTCGCGAGGCCGCTCTTCGAGTTCTACTGTCCCCGTCCGGAGCAGGCTCCCGTGGTCGCGGCGGGCGTGCCGGTGCTGCAGCTCGTGGCCTTCGCCATGCCCGCCCTCGCGGCCTGCCACATCTTTTCGAGCGCCCTGCGCGGCGCGGGGGACACGCGATCCGCCCTGCTGGTGACGACGCTCGGCTTCTTCGCCGTTCGCCTCCCGCTCACGTTTCTCGCGTGCGAGGAGGTGGTGCACCTGCCCGGCGGCCCGACGCTGACCGGCCTCGGCCTCGGCCTCTACGGCTGCTGGATCGCCATGCTCGCCGACCTGTGGGTGCGAGGCGGTCTCTTCGCGGGACGATTCATCTTCGGCAGGTGGGATCGGACGCGCGTCTGAGCGCTGCCCGTGGAGCCTCGGCGGCGATGCCTGGGCATGGTCAGTCGTCCTCGGCCTCGAGCTGCCGACGGGCGGCCATGAGTTCCGCGTGGCCCGCCTCGTCCACCCGGGGATACTCGAGACCGAGCCCGCGAATCGTGCCCGCGAGCACCGCCGCGACGACCGCACGGCTGATCCACTTGTTGTCGGCAGGCACCACGTACCACGGAGCGTGCTCCGTGCTCGTCGCCCCGATCGCCGCCTCGTACGCCTCCATGTACGCATCCCAGTGTCCGCGCTCCCGGACGTCCCCGGCGGAGAACTTCCAGTTTTTCTCCGGCGCGTCGAGCCGGTCCAGGAACCGCCTGCGCTGCTCGTCTCGCGAGACATTCAGGAAGAACTTCACGATCGCCGTGCCGTTTCTGGCCAGGTGCCGTTCGAAGGCGACGATGTCCTCGAGCCGGTGCTGCCAGAAGGAGGGGCCGACCTTCGCGTGCGGAATGCGCTGGGCATCGACGAGGTGCGGGTGGACACGCACGATCAGCACCTCCTCGTAATGCGAGCGGTTGAAGATGCCGATGCGGCCGCGTTCCGGCAGGGCGAGCATCGACCTCCAGAGCCAGGTGTGCTCCAGTTCCTTCGCCGTCGGGTGCTTGAAGGAATGCACCTCCACGCCCTGCGGGTTGACGCCGCTCATGACGTGCTTGATCGCGCCATCCTTCCCTGCGGCATCCATGGCCTGAAACACCACGAGGATGCTCCAGCTGTCGGCGGCGTACAGCAGTTCCTGGGCCTCGGCCAGTTCCGCGCGGCTCTCCTCGAGCACCCGGTCCGCGATCTCCTTCCGCTCTTTCTTCGGAACGTCGAGGTCGCCCGCCCAGCCCGGATCGTGGTCGGCGAGCCGGAATGGCCGGTCCGGGCGGACGCGAAAGGCCTTCTGGATCCGTTCGAATGTGAAGCGCTCGTGCATGGTCGGTCCCCGGAGCCGAGGGTGGGTTTTCGCCGTGAGGCTATATATAGGACATGCCGAACCGCAGAACACCCGGCGATGCCACGGCGGCCACGCGCGTGCTCGTGATCGAGGACGAGGAGGCGTCGCGTCGGGCGATCGCGCAGGGCCTGCTCGAGGCCGGCTGCAACGTCGTCGAGGCGGCCGACGGCGTCGCGGGCCTGGAGCTCGCGGTGAGCGGGGCCGTCGACGTCGTGCTGCTCGACCTGCGGCTGCCGCGTCTCGATGGCGAGCACCTGCTGGAGAAGCTCCGACGCACCTCCGCCGTGCCGGTGCTCGTCGTCTCGGCGAAGCGGGACGAGGACGACCGGATCGAGGCGCTCAATCTCGGGGCCGACGACTACCTCGTGAAGCCCTTCACGATCCGGGAGCTCCTGGCGCGGATGCGCGCCGTGCTGCGGCGGGTCGAGGGGGAGGTGACCACCACCCTGCGGATCGGCGACGTGACGATCGACTTCGCCTCCCGGACGGTCGCGCTGGCCGATGCCCGCGTGCCGCTCACCGCGCTCGAGTTCGACGTGCTGGCGTGCCTCGCCCGGCGGCGCGGTCGGCTCGTGTCGCGGGAGGCGATCGACGCGGCGATCCACCCGCGGCAGGCGATGCTCGGTCCGGAAGGGGGCACGGACGGTCACGAAGCGGTCAGCAACGTCGTGGACGTGATCGTCCTGCGGCTGCGCAAGAAGCTCGGTCACGAACTCATCCAGACCCGCCGCGGCCAGGGATTCATCATCGATGGATGAGTCCGTCGCACCTCCCGCGACCGGAGTCGTGCCCGTGGCCGTCGGCCGTTGGCCCGCGTCGTTGCGCGGCCGGTTCGCGCTCTGGTTCGGGCTGCTCGTGCTCGTGAGCGCCGTGTCGATCCGAGCCCTGCACTATCGGGCGACCGTCGAGCTCCTCACTCGGGATGTCGACGTGCAACTCTGGTCGCGGCTCGGGGCTCTCAAGGCGCAGGAGCGCTTCGCCCCCGAAACGCTCCTCGACACGCACTTCCGTGTCGCGGACCTGTTTCTGCCGAGCCTCGCGCACGCGTCGGGCTGGACGGCCTCGCATGCCGTCGGAGTCGGGAACCCTGCCGACGAACGCGTCGCCCCCGCCGACGCGTTTACGTGGTTTGCCGGCGTCTGGCGGCGCGACGGGACTCCTGTCGATGCGCTCGACCTGCCTGCGGGATTCGCGTGGGACGACGCCTGGCACGAGCGGATCGACACGCTCTGGACATCGTCCGACGGGCGTCACCGCCTCGCCGCGACCGCGGGTTCGCACGGCACCGTGCTGGTCGCGGGAGCGCCGCTCGCCGGCCTGGAGGCCGCGAAGCGCACGACGCTCCTCACCCACCTCGCCACGTTCGCCATCTGGATGCCTGTCGTCCTCGGCTTTGCGTGGTTTCTGTTGTCGCGACTGCTTCGTCCCCTGCGGACCATCGCGGCCACAGCCCGACGCATCCGGGCAGGGCGCTTCGACGAGCGCATCGACGTCGCCGGGGCGGACGTGGAGATCGCGGGAGTCGCGGGGACGCTCAACGAGATGCTCGACAGACTCGATGCGGTGCGCGTGGCCCAGTCGCGGTTCAACGCCGACGTGGCCCACCAGCTGCTCAACCCCGTCCACGGGATTCTCCTCGAGGCCGACGTGGCGCTGTCGCGCCAGCGCACCGAGGCGGAGCTCGCGACGGCCGTCGGCCGGATGGGCGACCTCGCGCACCGGATCGAGGGGCTCTGCGAGGCGCTCCTCACGTTCTCGCGCACCGCGGCGCTCCAGCCAGAGCGGCTCAGACGCCTCGAGCTCGAGCCGATCGTGGCCGAGGCCGTCGAGCAGGTGCTGCCGGCGGCGGGCCCACGCGGCATCGCGATCGAGGCGACGGGATCGGCGATCGTGAGGGGGGACGAAAGCCTGCTCCACGAGGTGTTCGTCAACCTGCTCGACAACGCGGTGTCGCATTCCCACGACGGCGGCCGCATCGACGTCGTCACGCAGGCATGGTCCGAGGGATGCCGCGTGAGCGTCGTGGATCACGGGACCGGGGTCCCGCCCGATGGTGTCCCCCATCTCTTCGAGCGATTTCACTCGGCGTCTCCCGGCGGCGGTCACGGGATCGGCCTCGCGCTCTCGAGGAGCATCCTGCGGGCGCACGGCGGTGACATCGTGCACGTGCCGACGCCCGGCGGGGGCGCCACCTTCGAGGTGCGGTTTCCCGCCACGTCGCCGGGTGCGAGAAGTGTGCAACCTCCGACCCGAGGTCGCGAGGTTCGGCTGGTGCCGTCGCGGGGCTGACGGCGCGGGCGGATCGGCTCCGCGAACGGCGGGCATGGCGTCCGTCGCGCGCCCGCGTGGCCGGAGGTCGTCCATGAATCGTGGATGAACGGCGCGGGCCACGTGGTGCCGCCGACCCGAGCGGTGATTTCGGGCGTTTCTCCCGGTTTCCCCGCATTCGTTGCGGCTCGTCCGTGAGGTTTCGTTCACGGA
>DNLZ01000009.1:6172-6514 GCA_003488325.1 Planctomycetaceae bacterium | reverse complement strand
TGCCTCCGTCCCGTGGCTTCGATCGCGAGAGTGTGCACCACGTTCCGCTACGCAAGGAGACTCGACCATGGACGCCTTCGACCTCGTCACGCTGCTCCTCTCCCGCTTTCCTTCGCGTCAGCTGCGACGCGGTGCCACCCGGCGACTCCGCCATGTCCTGCGTCGATCCGGGATCTCGTTCATGCCCGAGACGCTCGAGCGGCGGTCGATGCTCTCGGCCACGGTCATGCAGTCGCCGATGGTCGACCATCAGCACGGTGATGGTTCCTCGGCCTTCATGCTGCAGTCCGACGCGGTGATGCCGCCGCAGGCGAACGTCGGCCCGTTCCTGGTCGGTGCCGC
>DNLZ01000009.1:5193-5792 GCA_003488325.1 Planctomycetaceae bacterium | reverse complement strand
CGGCGGACGTGCTCGCCCTCGACTGGTTTCGCGGTGCCGACCTCGAGCTGACGCAGCAGGGTGGCTCCGCCGTGCTGCGCATCCCGTCGATGCAGCAGTCATACACGCTCAGCGGGGTGCCGCTCGCATCACTCAAGATGTCGAACTTCACGTTCAAGGATGCGTCCGCCGGGGCGTATCTGTCCGGGGTGCTCGGTTCGACCGCGGCGCCGTCTCCCGCACCGACCCCCGCTCCGGCTCCGGCGCCGGTGCCGGCGGATGGGGCCGCGACGTTCGTCGTCTCGTCGGATTGGGGCAGCGGTTTCAACGGCGACGTGACCGTCCGGAACACGACGGCAGGGGCCGTCACGGGCTGGCGGGCGACGTTCGACTTCGACGGCGAGATCACGAGCCTGTGGAACGGCGCCGTGACGAGCCGGGCGGGCGCGACGCACGTCGTCACGAACGCGTCGTGGAACGGCGGCTTGGGGGCGGGCGGCGCGGCGACGTTCGGGTTCACCGCGACGCCGGGGGCGACTGGAGCGACACTCCGCAATCTCCGCGTGACGTTCGTCGGTGCCACGGCGCCGGCACCGAGCCCGGTGCCGACCCCGACCCCG
>DNLZ01000009.1:4074-4810 GCA_003488325.1 Planctomycetaceae bacterium | reverse complement strand
CACCGACTCCCGCACCCGAGCCACCGGCGGTCGGCACCGGGCGCGTGTTCGCCATCAATCCGGCCGCGGCGGACATCGTCGGCTTCGATCCCGCCGTCGATCGGCTCGACTTCGGTGACGTGTCGGTCCACAACCTCATCGTCGCGAAGACAGCCTCCGGCGAGGTGGCGATCGTCAACCCGTGGGCGTGGTCACCCGAGGAGCAGGTGCTCCGCGGGATCGCCTACACCGATCTGACAGCCGCGAATTTCGGCGTCGTGATCAACGAGCACCTGAGGCAGGACATCGGCGGTGTGTTGTCGTGGGAATCGGGGGTGGGGCCCCGCGTCGCGGGCACCGTTTACGTGCGGTCGCACGAATACGGTGTGCGTGAAGTCGTGGAGAACTTCAACCCGTCCACGAACAAGCTCTCATTCCTCTATTTCGGCACACGCGAGCGGCTGACCGTCAGCGACACACCCGAGGGGCTGCTCATCGCGGTCGCGCCCACGGGACAGAGCCTGCTCCTCTCCGGCGTGCGCAAGGCGGATCTCGTTGCCGCGAACGTCGAGTTCCACCACGACCAGGTGGTCGAGGACCAGCTGGAGGTGCCGTTTGGATTCACGGTCGACCAGGTGACGCTCGTGAGCCGGGCGACGCTGCTCACGCCGATGGCGCCCGCGGGACAGGTGACGGATGGCCACCAGACGAGCCCGGGCAGTGGGCAGGCGCCCTGCCACTGCGGCATGGTGCCCTG
>DNLZ01000009.1:3241-3665 GCA_003488325.1 Planctomycetaceae bacterium | reverse complement strand
CGCCCACGCCCGGTCCGACCCCGACCCCGACGCCGAGCCCAACTCCCACCCCGAGCCCGACGCCGACCGATGGCCGTGCGACGTTTGCCGTGACCAGCGACTGGGGCAGCGGCTTCAACGGAGACGTGACGGTACGCAACACCACCGCCGCCGCGATCTCCGGCTGGCGGGCGACGTTCGACTTCGACGGGGAGGTCACGAGCCTGTGGAACGGCACGGTCTCGAGCCGCTCAGGCACGACGTACGTGGTGACCAATGCGTCGTGGAACGGCGGGCTGGCCGCGGGAGGCTCCGCGACGTTCGGCTTCACGGCGACCGCGGGCGGGAGCGGGGCGGTCCTTCGCAACCTCCACGTCGAGTATCTCGGCGCTGCCGCGCCGACTCCGGTGCCTGCGCCGGTTCCGACCCCGATTCCTGCTCCGAC
>DNLZ01000009.1:1743-2909 GCA_003488325.1 Planctomycetaceae bacterium | reverse complement strand
CCGACTCCGACTCCGACGCCATCGCCCGCCCCCGTCACGCCGCCGGCGGCAGGCAGCTGGTACCTCCAGACGAGCGGCAACCAGATCGTCGACGCGACGGGTCGCGCGGTCCGGATCGCCGGTGTGAACTGGTTCGGCCTCGAGACGCCCAACTTCGCCCCACATGGCCTCTGGTCACGTGGCTATCGCGACATGATGGATCAGATGAAGTCCGAGGGCTTCAACACGATCCGTCTGCCCTACAGCGACCAGCTGCTGGAGGCCGGCAGCATCCCCAACGGCATCGACTTCTCGAAGAACGCCGACCTGCAGGGTCTCAATGGCCTGCAGGTGATGGACCGGATTGTGGCGTATGCGGGCCAGATCGGCCTGCGCATCATCCTCGACCACCATCGCTCCGATGCGGGCGCCGGTCCCAACGGGTCGGGGCTCTGGTACACCGCGGCCTATCCCGAGAGCGTGTGGATCGCGAATCTCGCGCTGCTCGCGCGGCGCTACGCGACGTCTCCCGCCGTGATCGGCATCGATCTCCACAACGAGCCGCACGGACCCGCCACGTGGGGTGACGGCGGTCCCAACGACTGGCGGCTGGCGGCGGAGCGGGCCGGCAACGCCGTGCTCGCGGCCAATCCCAACCTCCTCGTCGTCGTCGAGGGCGTGGAACGGGCGTCCTCGGGCAACTACTGGTGGGGTGGGAACCTGTCGAATGCCGGCACGCATCCGGTGCGCCTCTCGGTCCCCGGCCGGCTCGTCTACTCGCCGCACGACTACCCGGCGAGCGTCTACCCGCAGTCCTACTTCAGCGCGGCCGATTATCCGCGGAACCTCTACGACGTCTGGGATCGCAACTGGGGCTATCTCTTCCGTACGGGAACGGCTCCGGTGCTGCTGGGCGAATTCGGCTCCAAGCTTGCGACCGACAGCGACCGGGCCTGGTACACGAACCTCGTGAACTACCTGTCGGGAGATCTCGACGGCAATGGTGCACGTGACCTCGCCGCGGGACAGCAGGGCGTCAGCTGGACCTACTGGTCGTGGAACCCGAACTCCGGCGATACCGGTGGGATCCTCGCGGATGACTGGCGGACCGTGAACGCGTCCAAGGTCGACGCGCTGCGGGCCGTGCAGTTCTCGTTCGATGCCACGGCCCCGAGCCCGGCGCCGGC
>DNLZ01000009.1:0-1426 GCA_003488325.1 Planctomycetaceae bacterium | reverse complement strand
CCGGCGCCGGCACCCGCCCCAGCGCCGAGTCCGGCACCGGCTCCCCAGCCCGCTCCCGGCCCCGCGCCGGCTCCGACTCCGGGTGTGCCCGGAGCCCAGCTGCCGATCGCGGCCCATGACAAGGTCCTCGCGGCCTACTTCCCCGAATGGGGCATCTACGGTCGCAACTTCCAGGTGGCCGACGTGCCCGCCGAGAAGCTCACGCACCTGATCTACTCGTTCCTCGACCTGAAGCCGTCCGGCGAGGTGGCCCTCTTCGACTCGTTCGCGGCCGTCGAGAAGCGGTTCGGTGCCGGCGAGACGGTCAGCGGCGAGGCCGACCAGTGGTACTACCCGCCGGGCGACCCGCGGGCCACGCAGACGGTGTGGGGCAACTTCAACCAGCTCGCGCAGCTCAAGGCGAAGCACCCGCACCTCAAGGTGAGCATCGCCGTGGGGGGCTGGACGCTCTCCAAGCACTTCAGCACGGTCTGCTCCACCGAGGCCGGCCGGGAGACGTTCGCCAACTCGCTCGTGCGGTTTCTCGACACCTACCGGATGTTCGACGGCATCGACTTCGACTGGGAGTATCCGGGCGGTGGCGGTCTCGACGGGAATTCCGCGAGCCCGCAGGATGGGGCCAATTACGCACTGCTCCTGCAGAAGGTCCGGGCGAAGGTCGATGCCCTCGGAGCCCGACTGGGACGCGACTACGAACTCTCGATCGCGTCGCCCGCGGGGCTCGACAAGATCGTGAACTTCAATCTGCCCGGCCTGGCTCCGAGCGTCGATTTCTTCAATCTCATGACGTACGACTTCCACGGCACGTGGGAGAGCACGACCGGGCACCTCGCCGGATTCACCGGCGACCCGGTCGGCTACGACATCCAGACGGCGGTCCGGGCATATCTGCAGGCCGGTGTGCCGGCGGGGAAGATCGTGCTCGGAGCACCGCTCTACACGCGGGCATGGAGCGGCGTGGCTGATGGAGGTGACGGTGGCTATGCGGAGGCCGCACGGGGTGCGGCTCCCGGCTCGTTCGAGGCGGGGAACTACGACTACAAGGATCTCCTGGCGAAGCTGCAGGATCCGGCTGCGGGCTGGAAGCTCTACTGGGACGACACGGCCCAGGCCGCGTATCTCTACAACGGCCGCGAGGGCATCTTCAGCTCGTTCGAAACGCCCACCTCGATCGCGCTCAAGAGCGACTGGGCCGACTCGATGGGCCTCGGCGGCATGATGTTCTGGGACATCTCCAACGACGCGCTCGGCTCCGGCGAGAGCCTCGTCGGGGCGGCCTACGACTCGTGGGTGCTCGACCGGGATCTCGCCACGATCCGCAGCCGGTCGCGGCTGACGAGCGAGATCATGGTCGGCGGGGACGGGGTGATCACCGACCTTCCGCTCTTGAACTGACGCGGGCGGGGAAGGCGGTCGCCCGGGCCTG
>DNLZ01000451.1:15308-17044 GCA_003488325.1 Planctomycetaceae bacterium | reverse complement strand
GCCCGCCGCCCCACTGCACCCGCACCGCAAGCGGCCGGGCAGGCTCGGTCGGCGCCGCGTGGCCGCGTGGTGCCGCGAGCGGCAGCGTCGCCCAGAGCAGGACCACGAGGCGGCGGAGGAAGCGGCGTTGCGGCACGGGATGCGGTCGCATCGACACCACGAGGACACGGGGAGGACGCCGGGAGAACACGCGGTGCGCACGCTCAGCGCGGCCGTCCGGCGCGGGCTGCCAAAGGGGGCGGGATGGTAGCGACGCGCAGCGGGCGCGAAAAGCGGGGTTCGCTCCGCAAAAACCGCCGCGATGCAGGGTGTGCGCGGGGGGGCCGTGGGCCCGATCGCGTCAGGCCACCCACCGCCCCGGCGGATCAATCGACCCGGAGGTCGACCCGGTTGCCGCCAGGCTCCAGGGTCGCGCCGAGACCGGACGTGGCCGGACTCGCGTAGCGCCCCGGAATCCGGAACCATCCCGCACGTGGCGGTGACGCTTCGGCGGGCAGCGGCGCCGCGTCGAGCGGCGCGGCGATCGTCGTGCCGGGAGGGGGATCGACCGGGTCGGTGCCTGCCCCCTGCCCCGGTGCCGCGGCGGTTGGCCGTGACGGCATGGGCGCGGCGGCATCCTGCTGCCCCCGGGCCATGGCGCCGGCCGGTGCCGTCGGATCCGGGCTCGACACGGCGATCTGGACGGGGCCGGGCGGCACATTCGACACCGTGAAGCGACCATCGGCGCCGATCGAGGCGGAGTAGGCGCGGCGATCGACCGCGAGGAGTGTGACGGTTCCGAAGACCACTGGTCGCCCGTCGGACGTGACCGTCCCCGACACCTGCGTCGATGGGGTGCGGCGTCTCGATGCCCACCCGATCGCGCCACCCGCGACGCCGAGCGCGGCCAGGATCACGACGACGCGACGTCTCGGCCCGTGTGATGCACCGTCGACCGTCGCCCCGTCGCTCATCGTGCGGCCTCCACGATCGTCGTCCCGGCGCCCGCCCCGCCGAAGACGCTCGACATCGCGGGCAGCGTCGTGAACGCCGCATCGTAGCCGAGGAACGTGACCGACCCGTCGGCACGCAGCCAGTTGCCCCCGCGCGGGTGCATGCTCCAGAAATGGGTGGCGGCACACGGGTCGTCCGCGACGTCGGGCCGGAAGAAACCCGGCGAGATGCAGGGATTGCCCGACCGATCCGTCGCGATCACCGAGAACTCGAGCGACGGGTTGCCGAGCACCGTGTCGAAGTCGGTCATGTTCCACCGACCGTAGAAGAGATCGTGAGACGGAGGCCGCTCGCCGACGATCACGACCTTGCTGAGCCCCGCGGGGATCGCCGCCATGGAGACCCGCGGACGCGGGGACCAGGACCAGTCCTGCGTGGGAAAGACGCCGTTGGTCGCGTTGCTCGCATGCCCCTGGTCGTCCACGCGCTCGTCATTGCCGCTCACCGCGAGATAGCTGTTCAAGGCGTAGCCCCAGCGGTTGGGCCCGCGTGCGGCCTGCGCGTCGGATGGACAGAGGTACTCGGGGACGCGCGTGCCCGAAACGAGTCGGAACGTCGCGTAGACCTCGTCGAGGGTGGTCGGCGCACGCCAGAGTTCGACGATCTGCGACCGCTCCATGAAGTGCTGGATGCGCAGGAGCCAACTGCCCACCTGCTCGTCGCGAGGAGGAAATCCATCGTTGGCGCCGCCGACCCCGACGAGCTGCTGCGGGAGCACGGAAAAACTCGACGGCGCGAGATGG
>DNLZ01000451.1:2515-14907 GCA_003488325.1 Planctomycetaceae bacterium | reverse complement strand
GGCACTGCCCGCGCCGACCCGACTCCCGGGCCACCTGCACGGCCGGGAGCAGCAGGCCGACGAGCACGCCGATGATCGCCACCACGACGAGGAGTTCGACGAGTGTCATGCCGGGCCTCTGACGCATCTCGTCCTCGCGCCGAAACTCACCGCCTCTCCTGGCCGCCCCGCGCCGGCGGTCCAGCCGCATCCCGACGGTCCCAGCCTAACGTGGGCCTCGCCCGTGGCCCAAAAATTCACGACGTGCCCCACCGCACGGCTCGGCACCCCGTGCGACCCGCCCCGATCGTGGCGCACGCTTTCCAGCGTGCGCATGCGGGCATGCGTACCGGGCGATAAGCCACTCCGTAGCGACGCTGACTTCGTGTCGCTCGGTCTCTTCGCACTTCCTCCCGGGTTCGCACGCCTGGAGGCGTACGCCACGGAGGAGCCAAAGCCTGTCTGGTCAGGCCACGCGAGAGGGATAGGCACCGTTTGCGGTTGGGCCTTGCGGAAGCGCGACGTGAACGCACGCAAACGGAGCCAGTCCCTGGCAACCGCGCGGGACGGGTCGCCGCGGCCGTTCGGCACGAGTCACCCGTCGAGCGGCATCGTCCAGGCACGCTCCATGTCGCCCGCAGTGGCCGCCGCGAGCACGGCGGCCAGACGCTCGGCCTCGGTCGGGCAGCGGGAGGCGACGTCGTTGAGCTCGAAGTAGTCGTCGGGCTTCGCGTAGAGCCGGATGGCGCCCGTGCCGTCCCCGGCCTCCGGATCGCACCGCGCGACGGCATGCCACGCGGGCGTCGCCACCGCCGATCCCGTCGCGGCACGGGCGATCACACGGTCGCGAGGCCTCGAGCGCCACGCCTCGAAGAGCCCGCACAGGCTCGCACCCTGCCACGGCGCCGACGCGGGCACCGCTGCCGCGCCGGCTTCCTCGCGATCGACTCGTGCAGGCAGGGCTCCGGCATGCTCGAGGAGTGTCGCGCCGAGATCGGCAGGCGTGACGAGCCCTCCCCACCGCTGCGCGGCCATCCTCCCTCCCGGATCGACGAGCAGCGCGGGCACGTGCACGAGCTCGCCGAAGGCCGCGAGGGGCCCCGGCCCGACGCGCCCATGCAACCCGAGCGGGAGCCCGCGCAGCCCCGTCACGAGCACGCTCCAGCCAGGAACCATGCCGGTCGCCCCGTCCTGCGGCAGCCGCGCGAGCAGCCGCGCGAGGCAGTGGTCGAGCAGCGTGATCTGGCCCGCGAATGCGTGGCGAACGGCCACGAGTTCGTCGGGATCGGTGGCGTCGGTGACCTCGAGCTCGGGGACGACGACACCTGCATAGGCGGCTGGATCGTCCGGGTCGGAGTAGGCATCACGGAACGCCGGCGGCGCGTCCCAGACATGTCCGAGGCTCGTCACGTGCAGGATGACGAGCCGGTGGGCACCGGTCGCGAGGGCCTCACCGGCCGCGTGGCAGAGTCGGAACAGCGCCGTATCGGACTCGTCGTCAGGAGGTGTCCGCCGCGCCGTCGGCGCGACGCGGAGCACCGTGAGCCCCGTGCCGGCCGACCCGGCATGATCCGCGACGGTCGGGCCGGAATCGGCGTCGGTCACCAGGAGCGGGGACCAGCCGCGGACCGCCGCCGCACGGACAAGCGGCCACTCGCCGCCCCCTGCATCACCGCCGCAGAGGGCCGCAAGCGTCCGCTCGGGGGCATCGCCCGTCAGGATGACACGATCGAAGGTCACGCCCCGGGACGCGAGCCGCACGAGTGCCGGCGCCGTGACCCACCGGCAGCCGTGCGTGGGAAGCATCCAGCACGGGAGACGGTCGATCGCCACCAGGAGGATGCCCGCGGCCGGTACGCCGGAATCATCGCGCCGCTCACCCGCCGGAGGTTCGCTCACGGTCCGGCTCCCGCATCCCGCGCATCGCCCGGTTGCCGCGCGACGGTGCCGTGGGCGATGCTCTTGCAGCCCGACCCCTCACCCGTGCCCGCCGCAGATGGCCGCTTCACCGCATCGCTTCCGCACCCAACCGGTCGCCACGACGCGGATGCCGCCCGGCATCCCGTTCATCGTCGGCAACGAGGCCGCCGAACGCTTCTCGTTCTACGGCATGAAGACGATCCTCGTCATCTTCATGACCCAGTACCTCCACACGGCGGCGGGCGGACCGGACTACATGTCGGAAACCGAGTCCCGGGAGTGGATGCACCTCTTCGTGGCCGGAGCCTACCTCGTCCCCGTGATCGGAGGGATCGTCGCCGACGCGTTTCTCGGCAAGTATCTCACGATCATCCTGCTGTCTCTCGTCTACTGTGCGGGGCACCTCTGCCTCGCCTTCATGGACGCCCCGCGGTCGTTCCTCGAGACCACGCTCGAGCCCCGCGGCTGGCTCCTCGCCGGGCTCCTGCTCATCGCGCTGGGCTCCGGCGGCATCAAGCCGTGTGTGTCCGCCCACGTCGGAGATCAGTTCGGTCAGTCGAACCGCCACCTGCTGGAGCGTGTCTTCGGCTGGTTCTACTTCGCGATCAACTTCGGCTCCTTCCTCTCGACCCTCCTGACGCCGTGGCTGCTGGCCCGGGCGGGGCCGGGCTGGGCGTTCGGCGTGCCCGGCATTCTCATGGCGATCGCGACCCTCGTGTTCTGGCTGGGGCGGCATCGCTTCGTGCACGTCCCGCCGCGCGGCACCGCGTTCTTCGCCGAGACCTTCTCGTGGGAGGGGCTGGCCGCCATCGCGCGACTCGCGCCGCTCTACCTGCTGGTCGCGGTGTTCTGGTCCCTCTTCGACCAGTCGGGCGGCGCGTGGGTGCAGCAGGCGCAGCAGATGAACCGCACGTTCCTCGGTGTGGAGTGGCTGGAGAGCCAGATCCAGGCGGTCAATCCGCTGCTCGTGCTCGCCTTCATCCCGCTCTTCAGCCTGGTCGTCTATCCCGCCCTCGGCCGCCTCTTCGAGCCCACCCCGCTCCGCAAGATCCTCATCGGCTTCACGCTCGCGGTCGTGTCGTTCGTCATCGCCGCCTACGCCCAGCGGCGCATCGACACCGCGGCCGCCGACTTCACGCAAAGGATCGCGCCGCTGACGGCGGCCGGCGGGCAGGGGCTCGATCGGCCGGCCACGCTCGCGGCGCTGCGGACCGCGGGGCTCAATGCGCTCGCCGACGACGTGGAACGGGCCATGGAATCGGGGGGCGATCCGGCAGCGCCGCTGTCGGCCGCGGGCATCGTGGTGACGCGCGACGGCGAGCGGGTGCGGGCCGCCTGGCCGAGCGTCGGCTGGCAGCTCGCGGCCTTCGTCGTCATCACCGCGGCGGAGATCCTGATCTCCATCACCTGCCTCGAATTCAGCTACACCCAGGCGCCGACGCACATGAAGTCGCTCGTGATGAGCGTCTACCTGCTGAGCATCTCGCTCGGCAACCTGTTCACGGCGGTCGTCAACGCGGTCATGCGGGACGCCGACGGCCGCTCCACGCTCGCCGGCGAGTCGTACTACTGGTTCTTCGCCGCCTGCATGGCCGCGGCGACGGTGATGCTCGTGCCGGTCGTATGGTGGTACCGTCCGCGCGAGTACCTGCAGGCGGAGGAGGCGGCATGAGCGGGCACCACGGCGGTCACGCCGGTCGACGCTCGTCACGGCGCGCCGTCCTCCGCACGACGACGGCGCTCGCCGTGCCGCTCCTCGGGCGGTGCGCCGGCCTCCACGGCGGTCGTGCGGACGCCGCCTCTCCCTCGGCCGCCGTAGGGATCGCGGCCGCAGCGCGGCTGCGGATCGTGCTCGCCCAGTGGTCGTTCCAGCGGATGCTGCTGGCGGGCGAGGCCGATCCCCTCGACTTCCCGAGGCTCGCGCGACGGCAATTCGACATCGATGCCGTCGCCTACGGTGGACCGTTCCTCAAGGCGCACGTGGGCGATCCCGACTCGATCGCCGACCTCGCGAGCCGGGCCTCGGACGAGGGCGTGGCGGGCGTCGTGCTGACGTGCGAGGGACTCGGCCGGCTCGGCGATCCGGACGACAAGGCCCGGACCCAGGCGATCGAAAACCACTTTCCATGGGTGGAGGCGGCGAAGCGGCTCGGCTGCCCAGCCGTCCGCGTCGAGGCCGGCAGCGCGGGCACCCCCGACGAGCAGCAGCGACTCGTCGCCGACGGGCTCATCCGGCTGGCCGAGTACGCGGCGCAGATGGACATGACGCTGCTGGTCTCGAATCATGGCACGGCCGCGAGCGATGCGACCTGGCTGGCCGGCCTGCTCCGGCATGTCGGACGCGCGGACGTGCACGCGATGCCCGACACGGGCGCGTTCGGCGACTACGACCGCTACCGTGGCATGAAGGAGCTCGCCCCGCTCGCGCGCGGGCTGTGCGCGACGTGCCACGAGTTCGATGCCGAGGGCGGCGAGGTCCGCACCGACTACGCCAGGTTGCTGCGGATCGCGACGGACGGCGGCTTCCGTGGCTGGGTGGCGATCGCCTACTCCGGACGGGCGCTGCCGGAGCCGGAGGGCGTGCGCGCGACGAAGCGGATGCTCGAGCGGGTGCGGCATGCCGTGGTCGACTGACGCGCGCGCCGACTATCGAGAGATCCGCGTCCCGTTGACCTGCGACGGCACCGGCGGCTAGAGTCCTCGCGACGGCGAGCCGCTCCGCACGCCGCGTCCCCACATGAGCGCGTTCGTGCACCAGGTCGCTTCGTCCACGCTCACGGGGGCAGCCGGCTCCTTGCGACTCGCCGGATCGTCCGTCAGCCGGCTCGCACGACTGGTCGAGGTGCGGGAGACCCACGTCGGTCGGGGTGTCTTCGCCCGGGTCGCGATGCGAAGGGAGCTCGTCATCGCGGAGGTGGGCGGCGAGGTGCTCGACGAGCATCCGGAGGACTCGAGCTACGTCATGGAACTCGCGAGCGGCAGGCTGCTCGAGCCGTGCGCACCGCTGCGGTTCGTCAACCACAGTTGCGACCCCAACTGCGAACTCTTCTACTGGTGGGACGAGCAGGAGGGCACGGAGGAGGACCGCCTGTGGCTGCAGACGATCCGCCCGATCGCGCCCGGGGAAGAGCTGGTGATCGACTACGCCTGGCCCGCCGATGCGGCGATCCCCTGCCGGTGCGGGGCCCCGCAATGCCGGGGCTGGATCGTCGATCCGGCGGAGCGTCACCTGCTGCCGGAACCGCCGGCGTCGGCCGGATGACCCCGGCGGCCGATCCCGGTCGGCGCCGTGGCCTGCAATGGGCCCTCGTGGTGGCGCTGACGGCGCTCGCCGGCTGGGGCATCTCCCGCCTGAGGATCGACGACGACCTGCGATCCCTGCTCCACGATTCCTCGACCGACCTCCGCGCGCTGGAGGAGGTCGAGGCGACCTTCGGCGGTCCGGACCGGGACTGCGTCGTGCGTGCGACCGCACGCACGGGCGACCTGTTCGACGCCGCACCGCTGGCGGAGCTGCGGGACGTGGTGGCGCGGCTCGCCACCGTCGACGGCGTCGAGGAGGTGCAGTCGATCTTCGACGTCCGCCGCGAAGGCGTGGCGGGGGGGCTGCTGCCGGTGATCCCGCACCGCCGCGACGGACTCGATGCCGAGGCGCGTGCGGCGGCCAAGGCCCGCGCCGCCCGCCACCCGCTCGTCGCGGGCCACCTTCTCTCGGCCGACGGCGACGCGTCGCTCGTCGTCGTCAAGCTCGCCACCGACGCCGACCACCCGCGGCGGGTAAGCGACGTGATCGACGGACTCGAGCGGACGCTCGCCGAGGCGGCCGTGTCGGCTCCGACACTCGACCTCCAGCTCACCGGCATGCCGGCGCTGCGGGAGCAGGCGGCACGGGCGCTGGCGAGGGACATGCTCGTGTTCAACGGGCTCGGACTTGCCTTGGCGGTGGTCCTGTCGGCCGTGGCCGCACGCAGCGTGCGCGCGACCGTCGTCGCCTCCCTGCCGCCCTTCCTCGGTGCGGTGTGGGCGCTCGGCGTGCTCGGGCTCGTGGGCGCCCCGGTCAACATCCTCACGTGCGTCGTGCCGTCGCTGGCGCTGGTCGTCGGCACGTGTGACTCCATCCACTTCATCGAGGACATGCGGCGCAGCGCGCGGCGTGGCGTCGATCCGCTGGCAGCGTCGTCCCAGGCCGTGCGACGCGTGGGCCGGGCCTGCGGGCTCACGAGCCTCGTGACGGCGATCGGGTTCGCGTCGCTGTCGGTCGCCCGGATCGACGCGGTGCGCACCTTCGGGATCGTCGCCGCCATCGGGGCGCTCGCGAGCTTCGCCGCGGTGTCGCTCCTCACGCCGCTCATCGCGTCGAGCCGATTCTGCAGCGGTGCCGGCCTCGGGAGGTCGAATCGCCGCGTGGGTCGCATCGCCTCCCTGCTGACGGCGTTCTCGGTGCGCCACGCCCGCCCGCTCGTCGCCGTCGCGGTGGTCGCCACGGTCGTGCTGGCCCTCGTGGGCTCGGGCCTCGAGGCCGACAACCGCGTGAC
This sequence comes from Planctomycetaceae bacterium, assembly GCA_003488325.1. Taxonomy (GTDB): domain Bacteria; phylum Planctomycetota; class Planctomycetia; order Pirellulales; family UBA1268; genus QWPN01. The sequence continues at coordinate 8,473 of DNLZ01000451.1, read as the reverse complement.
CGACTCGCTCCCGCGGGGCACGCCCGCGTCGCGGGCCCTCGCGGGCGTCGACGCGGACTTCGGCGGGGCGATGGGGTTCGACGTGGTGGTCGGGTGGCCGGAGGAGATCGACTGGCGGGACCGGGTCGTTCTGGCCTCGCTCGACGGCGTCCACGACGTGCTCGAGGACGCCGGGGGCATCTCGCGGGCGATCTCGCTGGCCACGGTCGCGGCGCCGTTGCCGGACCGCCAGCGCCGGCGCCTCGATGCCGATCGGGTGCGCGACCTCGTCGCGCCCGAGTCGCGGATGGCGCTGGTGAAGGCCCGGGTGGGCGATCTCGGCTCCCGACGGCTCGAGGGTGTCTATGACCGGGTCGACGAGGGGCTGGCGCGGCTCGAGCACGACCATCCGGGCTGGCGGTTCGAACTCGCCGGCATGTCCGTCGTCTCCGCCCGCAACATCCGTCAGCTGGTCCGCGACCTGGGCTCGAGCCTTCTGCTCGAGGTGACCGTGATCGGCGTGATCCTCGCCATCGCCTTCCGCTCCGTGCTCGCGGGGATCGTCAGCCTCATCCCGAATGTCTTTCCGCTCGCCGTGATCGCGGCCGTGATCGTGGCCAGCGGCCGGGCGCTCGATCCGGCGACGGTGATCGTCTTCAACGTCTGCCTCGGGCTCGCGGTGGACGACACGGTGCACGTGCTGGCCGCGATCTCCCGCAATCGCCGCGAGGGGATCGCGATCACCACCTCCGTCCGTCGCGCCGTCGCGGAGACGGGCAACGCCGTGCTGCTGGGCGGTCTGGTGCTCGCCGTCGGCTTCGCGACGGTGATGGCGAGCCGCGTGCCGTCACTGGCGGGCTTCGGCATGCTCGCCTGCGCCGCCGTGGCGGCGGCGACGGTCGCCGAACTGCTCTTCCTGCCGGCGATCGTGGTCCAGACCGACCGCCTCGTACGGGCATGGCGCCCCGCCTTCCGCGACGGGATTTTCGGCCCCGCCGGCCTCGCCTGGCCGGCGCTCGACCGCGATGCCTGCCCGGGCAGCACGGTCACGCCCTGATCCGCCACGGTGGCTCAGCCGAGCGACGCCACGACGTCGGCGGTGGTCTCCACGGCGCGCACGATCTGCTCCTCGCTGTGCTCGGAGGTGATGAAGAACCGCACCCGAGCCGCCGACTCCCGCACCGCGGGATAGAGGATCGGCCGGGCGTTGATGCCGCGCGTGAGCAGTGCCTGCGACGCGCGAATGGCCCGATCGGAACTGCCGAGAATGACCGGGATCACGGGGGTGTCGCCGCTCGGGCCCGTGTCGAGGCCGGCGTCGTTCGCGAGCTTGAGGAAGAACTCCGATCGCTCGCGCAGCCGCGTGACGCGCCACGGCTCCCGGCCGATGACGCGCACGGCCTCGAGCGCCGCAGCCGCATTCGGCGGCGAGCAGGCCGTCGAGAAGACGAAGGCCGGGGTCGTGCAGCCGAGCCAGCGGATGAGCCGCTCGCTGCCGGCGAGGTAGCCGCCGCCCGACCCGAGGGCCTTGCTGATGGTCCCCATCCACAGGTCGCCCTCGGCGGGATCGACGTCGAAGTGGTCACAGATGCCGCGCCCACCCGGCCCCATCGTGCCGATCGAGTGTGCCTCGTCGACGTAGAGCAGCGCGTCGTGACGACGCTTGACCTCGATGAAGGCCGGCAGATCGGGGTAGTCGCCATCCATGCTGTAGACGCCCTCGATCGCCACCACCACGCGTCGATAGCGGCCGCGGAGATCCCGCAGGAGGCCGTCCAGCTGATCGACGTCGTTGTGACGAAAGGGGCGGCGCCCGGCCGCGCTGGCGACCGTGCCCTGCACGATGCTGTTGTGGGCGAGCTCGTCGTAGAGGATGAGATCGTCGGCGTTGCAGATGTGGCCGAGCACCGACGCATTCGTGCCATAGCCGCACGGAAAGACGACCGCTCGCTCGGTGCCGACGAAGGATGCGAGCGTGGCATCGAGCTCGTCGAGGATCGTGTTGTTGCCTCCGACCATCCGGCTCGCCGAGGCGCTCGTGCCGAAGCGGTCGATGGCGTCCTTCGCCGCACGGGTCACGTCGGGATGGCCGGCGAGCCCGAGGTAGTCGAAGCTCGTGAAGCTGACGACGTCACGACCGTCGACCCGCGCCAGCCGCCCCTGCACCGACTCGTTGGCGAGGAGGAACGGGTTCTGCAGGCCCGCCGCGGCCAAGTCGCCGAACCGCCGCTCGAGCGCGCACACCTCCGGCCACGCGTCGCCCGCGTCGAACGTTCCCGCCGCGCGCGGGGCCTCGGCCACACCACTGCGGCGCGGCGTCCCCTCGACCCGGTCGACGGCGTCGAACATCCGCGTCGAGATGCACTCGACGAGGTCGCCGCAGGTGCGGATGCCGCGCAGCCAGTCGGCGTGGAACCGCATCTGGTAGCGCCCCTCGATACGGGCGACGGCGTCGAGAAACCGGGGCTCGTCGATGCCCGCCTCGTGGAGGGTCGCCCGCGGACCGAGCGCGCCCCGGCCCGCCTCCGGCGTCACCCGCTCGAGCTCCTCGAGCACCAGCCGCGTGATCGCCAGCCGGGAATGCGCGCCGGGCCGCCGCCGCGCGTCGAGTGCCTGCCATCCACCGTCCATGCCCCGCCTCCCGCGTATACCGCCGCCGCGTGTCCCTGCCGGTCGCCCTCGTCGAGATCCCACGACGGCCTGAGCCGCCCGAGAGCCGACGCACTATACGGGAACCTCGCGTGACTGAAAGTGGCCTCGCGCGACCCGCGCGCGACGGCGCGCGCACGGATCGGCGGTTTTGCCGCGAGTTTCGCCCCGCCGGCAAGCGCTAGCGATCGCAGTGCCCGTGCCATCGACACCGGTTGCCCGGCCTGCGCGCGTGGCGCGGTCGCGCCGCCACGCCCACTCAGCTGCCGAGGAGCTTCCGCAGCACGAAGGGCAGGATGCCGCCCGACGTGAACTGGTCCAGTTCGACCGGCGTGTCGATCCTCACGAGACACGGGATCTCCCGGACGACGCCCCCCGGCCCCGTGGCCCTGACCACGATCGTCGCCCGCGGCGCGAGCCCGTCGAACGGAATGTCGAACGTCTCCTCGCCTGTCAGCCCGAGGCTCTGCCACGGCTGCGGGAGCACGAGCGGCAGCACGCCCATGCCGACCAGGTTGGAGCGATGGATGCGCTCGAACGACGCCGCGAGCACCGCCCGCACACCCAGGAGCATCGTCCCCTTCGCCGCCCAGTCGCGCGACGACCCGGTGCCGTACTCGGCGCCGGCGAGCACGATCAGCGGCACTCCCTGCGCGCGGTACGCGAGCGCCGCGTCGTACACCGACATGACCTCCGTGCCGGGAAGGAGCCGCGTGACGCCCCCCTCCGTGCCGGGCGCGAGCAGGTTACGGATCCGGATGTTCGCGAAGGTGCCCCGCGTCATCACACGGTCGTTGCCCCGCCGCGCGCCGTACGAGTTGAAGTCCACCGGGTCGACGCCGTGCTCGATCAGGTAGCGGCCGGCGGGGCTCGCCTTGGCGATGCTGCCGGCGGGCGAGATGTGGTCGGTCGTGACGCTGTCACCCAGCGCGAGCAGGACCCTCGCCCCGCGCACGCTCGCCGGCGGCGTCGGATCGCGCGTGACCTCGGCGAGGAACGGCGGCTCCTGGATGTAGGTGCTCGTCGCATCCCAGTCGTAGAGCGCGCCGGTGCTCGTGGGCACGGCGTTCCACCGGGGGTTCGAGTCGCGCACATCGGCGTACCGCGCGCGGAACTGGTCGGGGCGCACGCTGGCGGCCACCGCCTCCCGCACCTCGTCGGTCGTGGGCCAGATCTCCCTGAGGTAGACGGGCCTGCCGTCGCGCCCCGTGCCGAGCGGCTCGTGCTCGAGGTCGATGTCGGTCGTGCCGGCGAGCGCGTAGGCCACGACGAGCGGCGGACTGGCGAGCCAGTTGGCCTTCACGAGCGGATTGACGCGGCCCTCGAAGTTGCGGTTGCCGGAGAGGACCGCCGCGGCGACGAGATCCCCGTCGGTGACCGCCTTCGCCACGGCATCGGGCAGCGGCCCCGAGTTGCCGATGCACGTGGTGCAGCCGTAGCCGACCGTCTCGAAGCCGAGCGCGTCGAGGTCCTTCGCGAGGCCCGAGGCCTCGAGGTAGTCGGTGACCACGCGCGAGCCGGGGGCGAGGCTCGTCTTCACCCACGGCTTCGTGGCGAGCCCCCGGGCGACGGCCTTCCGTGCGACGAGGCCGGCAGCCACCATCACGCTCGGGTTGCTCGTGTTGGTGCAGCTGGTGATGGCCGCGATCACGACGGCCCCGTGCCCGATCGACTCGGCATGGCCGTTTTCCCGGACCGTGCCGGTGCGCGTGAGCGCGTCGCCGGCGAGCGCGAAGCCTCGCGCCGAGGCCGGCGCGGTGAGCGACGCGGCGAACGAACGCTTCACGTCGCCGAGACGCACGCGGTCCTGCGGGCGCTTCGGGCCGGCGAGGCTCGGCACGATGGAGCCGAGATCGAGCGCGAGCCGTGTCGTGAACTCAGGCACCGGCGCCGCGTCGGTGCGGAAGAGCCCCTGCTCCTTCATGTACCGTTCGACGAGCGTCACCTGCTCCGGCGCGCGGCCGGTGAGCCGCAGGTAGGCGAGCGTCTCGTCGTCGATCGGAAAGAAGCCCATCGTCGCCCCGTACTCGGGCGCCATGTTGGCGATCGTGGCCCGGTCGGCGAGCGTCATCCCCGCGAGCCCCGGACCGAAAAATTCCACGAACTTCCCCACGACCCCCGCCTTCCGCAGGATCTCCGTGACCGTGAGCACGAGGTCCGTCGCGGTCGTGCCGGCGGGGAGCCGCCCGGTGAGCTCGAAGCCGACCACCTCCGGCAGCAGGAGCGAAAGCGCCTGGCCGAGCATGACGGCCTCCGCCTCGATGCCGCCGACTCCCCAGCCGACGACGCCCAGGCCGTTGATCATCGTGGTGTGGCTGTCGGTGCCGACGAGCGTGTCGGGCACGGCCACCGGCAGGGTGCGTTTGCCGCCGGACTCGCGGCGGTCGGGGTCGCGCAGGAACACGCACCCCGCGAGGTATTCGAGGTTGACCTGATGGACGATGCCGATCGCCGGCGGGACGACACGGAAGTTGTCGAAGGCCTGCTGACCCCAGCGGAGGAAGGCGTACCGCTCCGCGTTCCGCGCGAATTCGACGTCGACGTTCTTCTCGAGCGCATCGGCCGTGCCGTAGAAGTCGACCTGCACGGAGTGATCGATGACGAGATCGACGGGCACGAGCGGATTGATGCGCGCCGGATCCCCGCCGAGTCGGCGCATCGCCGCCCGCATGGCGGCGAGGTCGACGACGCACGGCACGCCCGTGAAGTCCTGCAGGACGACCCGGGACGGCTTGAAGGGAATCTCCCGTTCAGCCGGTCGGGCGGCTTGCCACGTCGCCAGGGCCCGCACGTCCTCCTCGGTGACCTCGTATCCGTCGCACGTGCGGAGGAGCGCCTCGAGGATGGTCCGGATCGAGTACGGGAGCCGGGACGTGTCGGTCACGCCGGCGTCATCCAGCGACCGCAGGCGGTAGAGCGTGGCGGGGCCGGACCCGGTGTCGAACGTGGCGCGTGCGGAAAACGGATCGATGAGCGTGGCTGGCATGGTGGAAGCGGCGATTCGGGAGGGATGGGCCGTAACGACTGTCGCGGGCTCCGCCGGCCCGGCGGGGTAGCGTAGCGAAATGGGTAGCGCCCTGCGAAGGACGCGCGGGGAGCTGCGTTTCGGCCCATCTCCGCGCGGTCGGGTGGCTGGGTCGGCGAGAAATCGGCCGAATCGGGTCGACACGCGGTCGACCGCGCGGTATGTTTCAGCAGCGGGCGAAGATCATTCCGCCCACCATCGCACACTCAGGAATCTCGTCAGCGGCTGTTCCCCCCCCAAAGACCCACACCTCGATAGCCGCTTCGGACCCGTGGTTTCCCCAATCACGGGTCCTTTTCTTGCGC
>DNLZ01000451.1:0-2183 GCA_003488325.1 Planctomycetaceae bacterium | reverse complement strand
GCTCACCCCACGACGCCCCGGTCGAGCAGGTAGTCGATGAGCGCCCCCCGCGTGTCCACCGGCGTGGTCTGCCGGCGCGCCGCGGGCGCGGCGAGGATGTCCCGGGTCCGCATCAGCCGGCGGCCGCCCGACTGCCCGTCGTAGCTGTTGAAGGCGATGGTGAGCCGCCCGTCCCGTGGCACGTCCTGACCGTCGCGGAGGATCCGCACGGGCTTCCCGCCCTCGTCGGCGATGACGTCGAACGGCCAGAGCGTGCGGTCCGACCCGCGCACGCCGGCATCCTCGGCGAGGATCGCGAGCAGTTCGTCGCCCGTCACCTCGGCCGTCACGAGGAGATTTTCGTAGGGGATCAGCCGCCAGCAGTCGGCCACCGTGAGCCTGCCGGCGGGCAGGTCACCGGTGTTGAACGTGCCGTGGAAGACTCCGTCGACCCGTGTGCCCCGCTTTTCGAGCGCCGCGGCGAACGCCTCGCAGAAGAGCCGCACCAGCGGACTCGCGCGGCCCTTGCCGCCCAGCGGCGCCCGCACCGTCGCCACGTCGCGGGCCAGATCGCCCGCGGCCGCGTCGAGATCCCCGCGGGCCGCCTCCATGATCGCCGGATCGAGCGCGAAGCGGTCGTCCATCAGGAGCGTGAATGCGCGACGGTCCACGATCTTCCGTGATTCGAGGTCGAAGGTGAGGTCGACCCGCCCACAGTGGATGCCGTAGTAGCTGGCCTGCGAGCAGAGCACGTCGTGCAGCGTCCAGGACGGCTGGTTCTGGTGGGAATGGCCCGCGAGATACACGCTCACTCCGGGTGCCGTGGCGAGCACCTCACGCACCGGATTGGCGTAGTCGTCGTTGAACCTCCAGCCCATGTGTCCGATCACCACGATCGTGTCGGGCTTCTCGGCGGCGAGCTCGGCGAGCGCGGCCCGGAGCGTCGCGGCGGGATCGAGCGGTGCCACGCCACCGAGCGTCTCGGGTGCCAGCCAGAAGGGCAGCCCCGGCGTGACGAGGCCGACGATGGCGATCCGAAAGCCGCCCACTTCCCGCACCACCCAGGGCCTCACCTTCCCCCACACGCCATCGAACCCACCCGGCCGGCGAGCGCCCCGCTCGATGTTCGCCGTGAGCACCGGGGCGACCGACACATCGAGCAGCCCCTCGGTCGCCTCGGGGCCCCAGTCAAAGTCGTGGTTGCCGAGCGTCCAGGCGTCGTATCCGATGCGATTGAACAGCTCGATCATGAGCCGTCCGTCACGGCGGATGCTCGCCGCCGTGCCCTGCACCACGTCACCGACGTCGAGCGTGAGTGCGTGCGGCGATTCACGGCGCCACTGCCGGATGCAGGTGACACACCTGGCGAGTCCCCCGACGTCCTCGAGCCCCTCGTAGGTCGCGGTGGGCAGGACGTGCCCGTGCAGATCGGTCGTGTGAAAGAGCGAGATCGTGCGGGCGCGCCCGAGTGCCACCGCTTCGGCGATTCGCTCGACCGATCCCAGCGCGGCCCCGCACACGGCACCACCGGCCGCCAGCCATCGACGCCGGGTCAGCTCGAACGGACTCATGCCCGCCTTCTCCGCTTGGCCACGGAAGGGTACCGAACCGCAGGACCGTCTCGCCCCGTGGAGCATACCCCGCCCGCGTCGATTCGAATCCCGTGACGCGAGCGCCGGGGACTAGTGGCGGCACCGGACGACCACTAGACTCCGTCGCCCCGGGACCCGCCGTCCTCGATCTTCGAGCGGGGTGCCGGTTTTCTTCCCGTTTCCGCCTTTTCTCAGGAGTTGTCTGCCATGGCTGATGAAGCGCGCGGTCCCGAGCCCGTTCCGGTCGACGAGTCGCACATCGTCGCGACGTACGCCAACTTCTGCCGCGTGACGGGGACGCCGGAGGAGCTCATCGTCGACTTCGGCCTCAACAAGCAGGTGGGCAATCAGGCTCCCGAGACGATCCAGCTCACGCAGCGGATCATCGTGAACTTCTTCACCGCGAAGCGCCTCGCCTACGCCCTGCACATGGCCGTGCAGCGGCACGAGCAGGCCTTCGGCACGCTCGAGACCGACGTGCAGAAGCGCGTCGTGGCGCGGCCCGCGGCACAGGCCTGAACCCCGCCCTCGACCTGACGAAGGTGCTCGGGACGGCGACGACCCGGCGCGATCCATCGGACCTGAACGGAGCGTGCTCCGTTCAGGTCCGTG
>DNLZ01000139.1:2520-3030 GCA_003488325.1 Planctomycetaceae bacterium | reverse complement strand
CGTTCGCGAGATCAGTCCCGGCGATGATCCTGCACCGTGAAGGCAACGGGTCACGATATCATGCCGCGGGGACCACGCTGGGCGCTGTGCCCGAAGAAGGCAGCACGAAGATGCTTCGAGGCAAACACGCTCTGGGACCGATCGCTGGAGAAAGACCATGAGTCGCTGGCCGGTCGTGCTCGCCTTGGGCCTTGTCGTGTGCGCGGGCGATCTCGGTGCGTGGGTCATGAGGCCAGCGCACGGTGAGCAACTGCCCGGAACGGCGAGGATCGACTGGCCGGAGGCCGATCTCTCGCAGCGGCTCATGGACGGTGCGCACCGGTTCATCGACCGGAAGATCGCCGAGTCGGAGGCCCAGCGTGGTCGGGCATGGAGCCGTGACTTCTCGACGCCGGAAGCCTACGTGCGGTCCGTCGCGCCGAATCGGGAGCGGTTCCGGACGATCATCGGCGCTGTCGATGATCGGCTGCCGCCCGCGATGGAGCGCTATGGAGTGGACGCCGATCTGCC
>DNLZ01000139.1:0-2128 GCA_003488325.1 Planctomycetaceae bacterium | reverse complement strand
TGCTCGTCGAGCCACAGGGCACGCCGCGCGGGCACGTCGTTCTCGTTCCGGATTCCGACGAGCTGCCCGAGGCGAGCGTCGGGCTTCGCGGGGCGTGGAGTGCCCGCGACGACACGACGCCCGACCATGCTCCCGCCGCGCGACTGGCGGCCAGTGGCTTTACGGTCATCGTGCCTGTCACCGTCTCGCGTGAAAAACTCATCACGGACGATGCGCAGCTGGCGAAGTCCGACCAGACACACCGGGAGTGGATCTATCGTCAGGCGTACCACATGGGTCGGCACGTGATCGGCTACGAGGTGCAGACGGTGCTCGCCGCCGTCGATTGGCTCGAGGCCACCCATGGGCCGGGAGCCATGATCGGCGTGTGCGGGCGTGGCGACGGCGGGCAAACCGCCCTCTACGCCGCGGCCGTCGATACCCGCATTGATGCGGTGCTCGTCAGCGACTCGTTCGATTCCCGGCAGGACGTCTGGCGGGAGCCGATCGACCGCAACGTATGGGGCCTGCTTCGTGAATTCGGCGACGCGGAGATCGCCGGACTCGTCCTGCCGCGCGGGCTGGTGATCGAGTGCCTCGCGAGGCCCGAGCCCTCGTCCGATCGGGGGCCAGGAACAGCCGGCGCAGCGGCTGGTGGGCCCGACGACTTCCCGCCGGGAAAGGGCGTACGTCGCCTGCCACGGCTTGACACGGTACGACGCGAGATCGCCCGCGTGGAGCTCGGAGGCACGCTGGCGGCGCCGACGTTCGTTGCGAGCGACACGGGGCCTTTTTCTGAAACGGCCCTCGAGGGCTTCACCACGCTGCTCGGCGCTTGCGAACTGCGGCCGTGGGCCGGCGAGACGCTCGTGGATCGTCGGGGGTCATTCGATCCTTCCGCGCGGCACCTGCGGTACGTCAGGGAGATCGAAGGCCACGTCCAACTCCTCGTCCGCCGGGCGGACAAGACGCGAGACGACCGGTTTCTCTTGAAGGTCATGCCCGAGCTCGCCGGCGGCCGGTGGAGCACCGACAAGCGGCACCCGACGCATGACGCGGCGAAGTTCATCGAGGGAGCGGGTGCCTACCGCGAGCAATTCCACGCCGAGGCGATGGGCCGGTTCGACGATCCGCTCATGGCACCCAGCCCCCGATCTCGGATCGTCGCGGAGTCCGACGCGTGGACCGCGTACGACGTCGTGCTCGACGTGTATCCCGGATTCTTCGCCTGGGGCGTTCTCGTGCTCCCGAAGAACCTCGCGCCCGGCGAGCGGCGGCCGGTCGTCGTCTGCCAGCACGGCCGCAATGGCGTGCCGCTCGATCTCGTGAACACGAACAACCCGGCCTACAACAACGCGGCAGCGGTGCTCGCGGAGCGCGGCTTCGTGACCTTCGCGCCCCACAATCTCTATCGGGGCGAGGATCGCTACCGCTGGCTGTGCCGCAAGGCCAACAACGTCGGGACGACGCTCTTCAGTTTCATCATCGCGTCGCACGACCAGATCACCCGCTGGCTCGCCGCACAGCCCTTCGTGGATCCCGAGCGGATCGCCTTCTACGGACTGAGCTACGGAGGAGAGACGGCCGTGCGCGTGCCACCGATCCTCGAGCGGTACTGCCTCTCGATCTGCTCGGGCGACTTCAACCAGTGGACGCGGAAAGTCGCCGCGACCGACGAGCCGTTCAGCTTCATGCGCACGATCGAGTGGGAGATGCCCTACTGGAACCTCGGCCAGACGTTCGACTATGCCGAGATGTCGTACCTCATGATCCCCCGGCCGTTCATGGTCGAGCGTGGGCACCACGACCTCGTGGGGCGTGACCCATGGGTCGCGCACGAATATGCGAAGGTACGTTGGCTGTATGCGCAGCTCGGATTGGCCGACCGCACGGAGATCGAGTTTTTCCAGGGCGGACACTCGATGAACCTGCAACGCTCCGTCGCGTTTCTCCACAAGCATCTGCGGTGGCCGGAGCCATAGCAGCGCGGGGATATCGCAGGCGACCGGCTCGGATCAATCCGCGGCGGGACGGGTTGCCTTGAGCGCCTTCACATCGGCCTCGAGCTTCTCGAGCCGATCGAGGATCCGGTCGAGCTTGTTCGAGATGTCGGTCGCATCGGGGGCAGGACGTGCGTCGGCCGGCGCGT
>DNLZ01000372.1:1886-4693 GCA_003488325.1 Planctomycetaceae bacterium | reverse complement strand
CCGCGCAGACCGTACTTCTTCCGTTCCTTCATCCGCCCGTCGCGGGTGAGCAGGCCTCCCTGCCGCAGCGCTTCCGACAACGTCTCGTCGAATTCCTTGAGGGCGCGGGCGATCCCGAGCCGACAGGCTCCGGCCTGACCGTGTGGCCCACCGCCGTGGACCGTGACGTCCACGTCCACCGCCGACCGCCGCTCCACCTGGTCGAGCGTCCCGAGAACGAGCGCGCGATCCTTCACCACCGGAAAGTACTCGACCAGGTCACGCCCGTTGACCCGGACATGGCCGGAGCCCGCCTTGAGGCGCACCCTGGCCACCGCGGTCTTCCGCCGCCCCGTCGCGATCACCTCCGCACCACGCCTCCGCGCCCGTGAGGCCCGCTGCACCGTCGGTGCGACTCCGCTGTCCGCCTGCGTTGCCACCGCCGTCTCGGATTCCGTCACGTCTCACTCCCCCATCGTCGCTGGTTCGGGTCGCTGGGCCTGATGCGGGTGTTCGCTCCCCGCGTACACCTTCAGTTTGTCGAGCATCACACGACCGAGACGGTTCTTCGGCAGCATGCGACGAACGGCCTCCTCGATGATCAGTTCGGGGCGCCGGTCGCGGCGATGCTCGGCCGTTTCGACCTTGAGGCCGGTGTGTCCCGTGTACCAGCGATAGAGCTTCTGCTGCCACTTCTTGCCGCCGAACTCGACCTTCTCGGCGTTGATGACCACCACGTGGTCGCCGGTATCGACGTGCGGCGTGTAGGTGGGTCGGTGCTTGCCCATCAGGACCATGGCGATGTCGCTGGCGAGCCGTCCCACACGACGATCCGTCGCGTCGACGAGCAGCCACCGACGCTCCACTTCGCCCGGCTTGGCCATGTAGGTCTTGGTCATCGGCAGGCTCGCAATCGACACACGAGGGGACGGTCTGGCCGGACTCCCGGCGAGTCCCGAAAGGTATCACTCCCTCCCCACGCCCACAAGCGGGCGCTGGGCCGGCCCACGCCACGCGGCATCCAGTTGCGAAACCCGCCGGTCCGCAGCACACTTGCGCCGCTCCCGGGCCGACGGCCGAGGCGGGGCACCCGCTCGATCCGCTTCCATCCTCCGCTGCCGTGCCACGCATGAAGGTCGCCGTCCTCAAGGAAACGTTCCCCGGCGAGCGTCGCGTGGCCCTCGTGCCCGGCGTGATCCCGGCGCTTGCGAAGGCCGGCGTCGACGTGCTCGTCGAATCGGGGGCCGGATCGGGCAGCGGCTACACCGACGAAGACTTCCGGGTGGCCGGCGGCCGAGTGGTCTCCCGGGAGGAGGCCTTCGGTGCCGACTGCGTCGTCGCCGTGCGGACGTGCGGTGCCTGCGGCGACTCGTGGTGCGGCGACCTTCACCGGCTGCGGCCTGGCCTCGTGATCGTCGGCCTGTGCGATCCGCTCTCCACGCCCGACGCCTGCCGCCAGACCGCCGAGAAAGGCGCCACGCTCTTTTCACTCGAGCTCGTGCCGCGAATCACGCGGGCCCAGAGCATGGACGTGCTCTCGAGCCAGGCCAACATCGCGGGCTACCGGGCCGTCGTCCTCGCCGCGAACACGCTCCCGCGGATCCTTCCGATGATGACCACCGCCGCGGGCACGCTCACGCCCGCGAAGGTGCTCGTGCTCGGCGCCGGCGTGGCCGGCCTCCAGGCGATCGCCACCGCCAAGCGGCTCGGCGCCCAGGTGAGCGCCTACGACGTGCGGCCGGCGGTGAAGGAGCAGGTGCAGAGTCTCGGCGCGAAGTTCGTCGAACTGCCGCTCGAGACCGGCTCGAGCGAGGCGGCCGGCGGTTACGCCAAGGCCATGGGCGAGGAGTTCTACGCGCGGCAGCGGGAGCTGCTCGGCAAGGTCGTGGCCGACAGCGACATCGTGGTCTGCACCGCGCTGATCCCGGGCCAGAAGGCCCCGGTGCTCGTGACCCGCGAGATGGTGCAACGGATGAAGCCTGGCAGCGTGATCGTGGATATGGCCGCCGAGCGCGGAGGCAACTGCGAGGGCTCCGTGGCCGACGACACGGTCGTCGTCGACGGCGTCACGATCCTCGGGCCCACGAACCTGCCCGCGGAGGCGCCGGTGCACACCAGCCAGCTTTACGCGAAGAACGTGGTCACCTTCCTCCTCCACCTGCTCAAGTCAGGCCTGCCGGACGTGTCTCGCGACGACGAGATCTGTCGCGACACGCTCGTGGCGATCGGCGGCCAGCTCGTCCATCCCAAGGTTCGCGAGCGCGCGGGTCTGCCGCCGCTCGATCAGCCGGCCTCGGCACCCGCCTGACGCCCGCACCGGAACGCCTCCATGACCACCACCGCGCTGCCGATCCTGCTCGCCGACGTGACGGCCGCCGACCCGGCCGCCACGTTCATTCGGCTGCTCACGGTCTTCCTGCTCGCCATGTGGGTGGGATTCGAGGTGATCACGAAGGTCCCCCAGCGGCTCCACACGCCGCTCACGAGCGGCTCGAACGCGATCTCGGGGATCACGGCGGTCGGCGCGATCGTCGTGGCGGCCAGCATCGCGACAGCCGGCTTCCGCTTCGGCAACCTCCTGGGCCTGCTCGCGGTGGTCCTGGCGATGGTCAACGTGGCCGGCGGCTTCGTGGTCACCCACCGCATGCTCGAGATGTTCCAACCGAAGAAGAAGTGATGTCGAGCCAGGCCTGGATCAATCTCGCGTACCTCGTGGCCTCGATGCTGTTCATCGTGGCCTTCAAGCTCATGACGGGGCCGCGGACGGCCGTGCGCGGCAACTACCTCGGCGCTGCCGGGATGGCGATCGCCCTCGTCGCCGCCTGCTT
>DNLZ01000372.1:936-1477 GCA_003488325.1 Planctomycetaceae bacterium | reverse complement strand
CCATGGCGATCCGCTACCCCATGACGGGCATGCCGCAGATGGTAGCGCTTCTGAACGGCTTCGGCGGCGCGGCCTCCACGCTCGTCGCCGGCGCCGAGCTCTGGAATGCGACGGCCACGGCCCGCGAGGCTGCCAGCCCCCTGCCCGCATGGACCCAATTCGCGATCGCCACGGCCCTCACCGGCTTGATCGGTGCCGTCACGTTCTGGGGCAGCCTCGTCGCCTTCGGCAAGCTCGAGGAGCTGCCGCAGTTCAAGAAGGCCTGGACCGACCCCAACCGGCACTGGATCAACCTCGGCCTCGGCCTCGGCACGCTGCTCCTGCTCTGGGGCGTGTGCGCGAACCCGTCGTCGAACCTCCTCTATTGGGCGCTCGTGATCGTGGGCAGCGTCCTGGGCTGCACGCTCACCATGCCGATCGGCGGGGCCGACATGCCGGTCGTGATCTGCCTCCTGAACAGCTACTCCGGCCTCGCCGCCGCCGCGGCGGGCTTCGTGATCGACAACTCCGTCCTCGTCATCGCCGGCTCGCTCGTGGGCGC
>DNLZ01000372.1:0-527 GCA_003488325.1 Planctomycetaceae bacterium | reverse complement strand
AATGCCGACGACGTCTACGCCGGCAAGGTGAAGAGCGCGAGCGCCGAGGAGATCGCAATGGTGCTCGAGGGCGCCGACCGCGTCGTGATCGTGCCGGGCTACGGGCTCGCCGTGGCCCAGGCCCAGCACGCCGTCCGCGAACTGGCCAACGCCCTCGAGAAGCGGGGCACGACGGTCGAATACGCGATCCACCCCGTCGCCGGCCGCATGCCGGGCCACATGAACGTGCTCCTCGCGGAGGCCGACATCCCCTATGAGAAGCTCCGGGAGATGGACGACATCAATCCCACGTTCCCGGAGACCGACGTGGCGATCGTGATCGGCGCCAACGACGTGGTGAATCCGGCCGCCCGCACCGACCCCAAGAGCCCGATCGCGGGCATGCCGATCCTCGACGTCGACAAGGCTCGCACGGTCGTCGTCGTGAAGCGGTCACTGTCGCCGGGCTTCGCGGGCATCCCGAATCCCCTCTTCGCCGCCGACAACACGCTCATGTATTTCGCGGACGGCAAGAAGGCGATCCTCGA
>DNLZ01000425.1:3407-6839 GCA_003488325.1 Planctomycetaceae bacterium | reverse complement strand
GGCATGCTCGACGACACGCTCGTGGTCGTCGCCGGCGAGTTCGGCCACACGCCCCGGATCAACGCGAATGCCGGCCGCGACCACTGGCCGCAGGCCCAGAGCATCCTGCTGGCCGGCGGCGGATACCGTCATGGGCAGGTCATCGGCGCCACCAACGACAAGGCCGAGTATCCCACGTCGCGCCCCGTCGGCGTCGAGGACTTCTGTGCGATCGTCTACCGGGCCGTGGGGCTGCGGGTGGACGACCACGTGCTCGATCTCTCAGGCCGGCCGACGCACCTGGTGCCCGGAGGCGAGGTCCCGGTCGAACTGCTGTGAGAATGCTCCGCCGGTCGTGACGCCCCGCTCGGCGGGCGGCCGCGGCCCGCACGCCCAAACGCCCGCGTGATGCCATGCCGAGGCTTGCCCATCGAGCCCGCCGAAGTCGTCAGATGGGCGGCCCGTGCCCGGCGATCCTCGCGGCCGTGCTCGCGGCAACGTGCGGAGTGTCACCAGTCCCGCCAGCCGAGGCGAATGACGGCGACCTCAGTGCGTCGATCGACCACTTCGAGCGGGTGATCCGTCCGATCCTTCTCGCGCGGTGCGTGCCGTGCCACGGCGCCGAGAAGCAGTGGGGAGAACTGCGGCTCGACAGCCGCGCGGGCTTCGTGGCCGGTGGAGAGCATGGACCAGTCGTCGTGCCGGGGGATCCGGGGGCCAGCCGCCTGATCGAGGCGGTGCGGCGCTCGGCCGATCTGGCCATGCCGCCGGACGAGCCGCTGCCCGCGGCCGAGGTGGCGGCGCTCGAGGCGTGGGTGCGCGCCGGCGCGGCATGGCCCGACGACGCAGGACCGCTTCCCGATATCGCTGCGGTGGCCGCGACGCACTGGGCCTTCCAGCCCGTCGCCACGGTGACGCCCCCGTCGTGCGACGTGCCGCGGGGAGCCGCCGACTGGTGCGTGAATCCCGTCGATGCGTTCGTCGCGCGCGGCCTTGCCGCGGCGAACCTCACGCCGACGGACACCGCCGATCGCCGCACGCTCATCCGCCGACTGACGTACGACCTCACCGGTCTGCCGCCGTCACCCGACGACGTCGAGGCATTCGTGGCCGATCCGTCGTCCGACGCCTACGAGCGACTCGTCGACCGACTGCTCGCATCGCCGCACTTCGGCGAGCAGCAGGCGCGACGATGGCTCGACCTCGCCCGCTACGCCGACACGAAGGGTTACGTGTACGGCCGTGAGCAGCGGGTCTGGGTGCATGCGCCGACCTACCGGGACTGGGTCGTGCGGGCCTTCAACGAGGATCTTCCCTACGACCGCTTCCTCGTTCTGCAGCTCGCCGCGGACCAGGCGGCGCCCGACGATCCCGCGGCCGCCGCGGCGATGGGCTTCCTCACGCTGGGCCGGCGCTTCATCGGCGTGACGCACGAGATCATCGACGACCGCATCGACGTCGTGACGCGGACGACCATGGGCCTGACGGTGGCCTGCGCCCGCTGCCACGACCACAAATACGATCCCGTGCCCACGGCCGACTACTACGCGCTCTACGGGGTCTTCGCGAGCTGCACCGAGCAGCTGCTGCCCGCCATGCCCGGCCGCACCGACGAGCCGACCGAGGCCGAGGCGGCCTTCGAGGCGGGGCTCGCGGAGCGCGAGTCGAAGCTCCATCACACGCTCGCGACCAGGCGGCGCGAGGCCGCCGACCGCGTGCGCGCGCGGATCACCGACTACCTCGTCGCGCAGACCGAAATCGACACCTATCCCGCCGAGGGCTTCGACCAGATCCTCTCCGCGAACGACATGATCCCCGCGTTCGTGAGACGGTTCGAAACGTTTCTCACGCGGCCCGAGGCGGCCGACGACCCGGTCTTCGCCCCATGGGCCGCGTTCGCGGCACTCGAGGATGACGCGTTCGCCGCACGGGCGGGCACCGTGCTCGAGACGCTTCTGGCCGCAGGGCAGCGGATTCATCCGGGCGTCGCCGCGCTCTTCACGTCGCCGCCTGAGTCGATGCGGGAGGTCGCCAAGCGCTACGGCGGCATGCTCGCCGAGGTCGAACGGCGGTGGCAGGCGACGGTCGCGGACGCAACCGCCTCCGGCACGCTCCAGCCCGACGCGTTCGCCGACGCCGATCTCGAGACGCTGCGCCAGGTGCTCCACGGCCCGCAGTCGCCGTGCGTCGTGCCGAACGAGCCGATCGTGTCCATCGAGGGGTTCTTTCCCACGAATGCATGCGAGGAACTCTGGAGACTCCAGGGAGAGGTCGATCGGTGGCTCATCGAACAGTCCGCGGCCCCGCCGTATGCCCTGCGGCTGGTGGACCGCACGGAGCTGCGCACCCCGCGAGTCTTCCGTCGCGGAGATCCCAGGCAGCAGCGCGAGCGGGTCCCGCGGCGGTTCCTGTCGGTGCTGGCCGATCCCGACGCGCCCTCGTTCGCCGTCGGGAGCGGCCGGCTCGAGATGGCGCGGGCCATCGTCGATCCCGGGAATCCACTCACGGCACGCGTCTGGGTCAACCGCATCTGGCAGCAGCACTTCGGTCGCGGGCTCGTGGAGACCCCGAGCGATTTCGGCACCCGTGCCGCACCGCCGAGCCATCCGGAACTGCTCGACTGGCTCGCGGGGGAGCTCGTCGCGAGCGGCTGGAGCACGAAGCACGTGCATCGGCTGGTCGTGCATTCCGCCACGTATCGACAGCGGTCGGACGGCGCGCGCGACGAGGCGGTGGCCGCACGGGCTCGCGCGATCGATCCCGGCAATCGGCTCCTGTGGCGGATGAATCCGCGCCGCCTGTCGTTCGAGGAGGTGCGCGACACGCTCCTCGCCTCGAGCGGCGGCCTCGACCTCACGCCGGGCGGCCGCGCCACCGACATGTTCGCCGGTGACGGACTCGCCCATCGCAGGCGGAGCCTCTACGGCCTCGTGGACCGGCAGTTCCTGCCGACCGTGCTGCGGGTGTTCGACATGGGCAATCCCGACCTGCACGTGCCCGTGCGGGGCGAGACGACCGTGCCGCAGCAGGCGCTCTTCGCGCTCAACCATCCCTTCGTCGCGGCACAGGCCCGCGCGGTGGTCGGAGCGACCGGCGCCGGCTCCATGCAGCCCGACGAGGCGGTGCAGCGGCTCTACCGTACGATCCTCGCGCGGCCGCCGACCGATGCCCAGCGATCGCTGGCCACGACGTTTCTCACGCACGGATCGATCGGCGCGCCGCGCGGCGACGGTGCGCCGGCGGCCACGGAACTCACCCGCGTCGAGCAGCTCGCGCAGGTGCTGCTCATGTCCAACGAGACGTTTTTCATCGACTGACCGCGCCGCCCATCCAGAGACACGTCGCCCATGCCCCCGCTCCGCCTCACCCGCCGCAGGCTTCTCGAACGCTCGGGGATGGGTATCGGCGCACTCGGCTTGGCGGGCCTGCTCGCCGACGAGGCCGTGAACGCGT
>DNLZ01000425.1:2086-3186 GCA_003488325.1 Planctomycetaceae bacterium | reverse complement strand
CCCCCCCCGCCCCGCCCCCCCCGCCGCAGGCTTCTCGAACGCTCGGGGATGGGTATCGGCGCACTCGGCTTGGCGGGCCTGCTCGCCGACGAGGCCGTGAACGCGTCCGGTGGTGCCGGCGGGGCGCCGCACTTCACGCCGCGGGCCCGGCGCGTCGTCCACTTCTTCTGTAACGGCGGCCCCTCGCACGTCGACACGTTCGACCCCAAGCCGGCGCTCGCCCGGCACGCCGGACAGCCGCTGCCCGTCACGCTCACGACCGAGCGGAAGACCGGCGGTGCCCTGCCCTCCCCCTTCACGTTCGCGCGTCACGGCGAGAGCGGCCTCGAGGTGAGCGATCTCTTCACGCGGACCGCCGCCCACGCCGACGACATCGCCGTCATCCGATCGATGGTGGCCGAGGTGCCGAACCACGAGCCGTCGCTCATGCTCATGAACTGCGGCAACTCGGCACAGGCCCGGCCGAGCGTGGGCGCGTGGACGCTCTACGGTCTCGGCAGCGAAACCGCCGACCTGCCCGGCTTCATCGCGATGTGCCCCGGCGGCATGCCGATCAAGGACGCCGAGAACTGGCAGGCGGCCTTCCTGCCCGGCGCCTACCAGGGCACCTTCGTCGATCCGCAGCACACCGCGATCGAGAAACTCATCGAGAACACCCGCAGCCGACACGCCTCGCAGGCGACGCAGCGGGCCCAGCTCGATCTGCTCGCCGCGCTCGATGCGGAGCACGCCGCAGCACGGCTCGACCCACGGCTCGAGGCACGGATCGAGTCGTTCGAGCTCGCGTTTCGGATGCAGTCGGCGGCAGCCGAGGCGTTCGACCTCGCGCGCGAGCCGCAGTGGATCCGCGACCGCTATGGCGACCACGTCCACGGCCGGCAGACGCTCATGGCCAGGCGGCTGCTCGAGCGGGGTGTGCGCTACGTGCAGCTGTGGCACGGCGCCGGGCAGCCCTGGGACAACCACTCCGACATCGCGAAGAACCATCGCACGCTCGCGGGCCAGCTCGACGGGCCGATTGCGGCGCTCCTCGAGGACCTCAAGGCCCGCGGCATGTTCGACGACACGCTCGTGATCTGGGGGGGCGAGTTCGGCCGCAC
>DNLZ01000425.1:0-1702 GCA_003488325.1 Planctomycetaceae bacterium | reverse complement strand
GTGCGCGGCGGTCAGGCCTACGGTGCGACCGACGACTTCGGGTTCAGGGCCGTGGATCGACCGACGAGCGTGCACGACCTGCACGCCACGATCCTGCATCTTCTGGGCATCGATCACGAGCGGCTGACCTACCGCTACGCCGGCCGCGACTTCCGTCTCACCGACGTCCACGGCCGCGTGATCCGCGACATCGTCGCCTGAGCCCCGCGCTTCAGAAGAGCTCGGAGATCACGGCCCCCGAGTCGATCGCCGGCACAGGTCGGCCCGTGTTGTCGAGGAAGTGCGTGCGGGGATCCACGCCGAGCACATGGTAGATCGTCGCGTGGAGGTCGAACGGCGTGAGCGGGCGGTCCTTCGGTCGTTCGCCCCGTGCGTCGGTGCTGCCGACGATCCGGCCTCCATGGACACCACCGCCGGCGACCAGCGCGAAGATCGCGTTGCCCCAGTGATCACGGCCGGGCGTGCCCTTGCTGCCGGGGGGTCCGCCGTTGCCACCGTCGTTCATCCGCGGCGTGCGGCTGAACTCGCCGCACAGCACGACCATCGTCGAGTCGAGCCGCCCGCGGTCGCGCAGATCCTCGAGCAAGGTCGCCACCGCCGCATCCACCTCCGGCAGCCGCGTCTCCATCCCCTTCTGGAGGTCCCAGTGATGATCCCAGCCGCCTGAGTGGACCGTGACGAACGTGCAGCCGGCCTCGACGAGTCGCCGCGCCATGAGCGCGCTCTGCCCGAACGTGGTGCGGCCGTAGCGGTCGCGCAGTGCCGCCGGCTCGGACTCGATGTCGAAGGCGGTGCGGGCCGCGCCGTCGCTCACCAGCCCGCAGGCCTCGGCCTGAAAGCGATCCATCGCATCCATCAGGCCGCTGGCATCGAGGTCCCGCGCGAGGCCGTCGAGCCGTCGCCGCAGTCCGTCCCGGTCGCCGAAGCGGCCGAGCGACAGTCCGTCGGGCAGCACGAGGTTCCGCACCCGGAACCCGGCCGCGTTCGGATCACCGTCCGTCTC
Organism: Planctomycetaceae bacterium; assembly: GCA_003488325.1. Taxonomy (GTDB): domain Bacteria; phylum Planctomycetota; class Planctomycetia; order Pirellulales; family UBA1268; genus QWPN01. Next base: position 699 of record DNLZ01000425.1, on the reverse strand, counting down.
GAAGGGGTTGCTCTCGACGCCGAGATAGTTGCCACCGAAGTAGCCGGGCCGGAGGCCCACGCTCGACGCGTACGGGACCGACACGTAGGCGGGCATGCCCGGCTGGCGCGGCCCGGAGAGACGCGTCGCGATCGATCCGAGCGAGGGGTATCGTCCCGGCGTGCTGCTGCCATTCGGGCCGCCGCGGCCGGTGAGCATGTAGTGGGCGGCCGTGAAGTGGTCGCCGTTGTCATGGTGGAGCGAGCGGATGATCGAGAACAGGTCGGCCACCCGGGCCTGCCGCGGAAAGAGTTCCGAGATCTCGATGCCCGGGACGTTGGTGCGGATCGGCCGCCAGATGCCGCGCACCTCGGCCGGCGCGTCGGGCTTGAGGTCGTACAGGTCGATGTGGCCTGGTCCGCCGTCGAGCCAGAGCAGGATGACCGACGTATCTTTCCGCGGAGCCCCGGAGGCGACCGCGGCAGCCCGCGCCTCGAGGACGGCGGCGGGACCGGCCGACGCCATGCCGGCGACACCGACCTTCACGAAACTGCGCCGCGAAAGCCCGTGGCAGTAGTTCCCGGCCGAGCCGGTCGTCACATCGAGCATGGCGATGTCTCCCGGAACCAAGGGCTGTGACCGACCGAGCCGGAGCATATCGTATTGACGGTGACGGTTTCGAGAGGAGTCGCCGGCCGTGGCCCGCGGCGTCGAGGCGAC
>DNLZ01000335.1:5026-10519 GCA_003488325.1 Planctomycetaceae bacterium | reverse complement strand
CGGCGCTCGTGCTGTGGATCGTCGGCGTGCTCGTGAGCCCGAGCGTCTGGGTGGCCGTGGCGACGAGCGACCTGCCGCTGCGGATCGTCGCCGCCGCGGCGGCGGTGACGCTGCCCACGGTGCTCCTCGCGCTCGCCTACTCGTCGCTGACGGCCGAGAGCCGCATCGCCACGTTCGCGTGGTTCGCGACGTGGGTCGCCTGCTGGATCGCCCACGGCGCGCTCACCGGCGCGGACATGGCCGCGGAGGCGGCACGCGCGCCCGCGGCCAACCGAGGCTTCGACCGCCTGCTCGGGCAGGTCGCGGGCGACCCGCGTCTGCCGCGCGACGGGCGGCCACCGCTCGGCTGGCTGGCACGGGCCGCCGGACTCGAGCGCACGATCGATCGCTGGTCCTGGCTGTCGCTCTACCACGCCCAGGGCGTCGTGCAGGCGTGGATCTTCGGCATCGAGGATCGGCTCGCCGTCGTGCTCCCACCGCTCCTCGCACTCCTCGCCGTCGCACTCGTGTCGCTCGTGATCCTCTTTCGTCGCGTGGACGCCCCGGCGCGGGCATGACCGTCGCGCCGCACCGCGTCCCGACCGCCTCCACCCCATCTTCGCAGCCCGCCCGCCGATGATCTCGCTCGCGCACGTCACGAAGCTGTACGGCACGGTCATCGGCGTCAACGACGTGACGGTCGAGCTGGGAACCGGCGCGCACGGGCTCTTGGGGCCGAACGGCGCCGGCAAGACGACGCTCCTCGGGCTCGTGACGGGGCAGCTGCGGCCGACCATGGGCTCGGTGCGCATCTTCGGCGAGCGGCCGTTCGCCAATCCCCGCGTGCTCGCCCGGATCGGCTACTGTCCGGCCGGCGACCTGCTCGAGCGCGGCGCGACGCCGCGCGAGTGGGTGACCTATCTCGTGCGCCTGGCCGGACATGCCGCTGCCGCGGCGGGGCGACTGGCCGACGCGGCGCTCGAGCGGGTCCGCATCGGCGAGGCGGCCGACCGGTCGCTCGCCACGCTCTCGAAGGGGCAGCGGCAACGCGCGAAACTCGCCGGTGCGATCGCGCACGCCCCCGATCTCCTCGTGCTCGACGAGCCGTTCGTGGGCCTCGATCCCGTCGCGCGGCATGATCTCGTGGACCTCGTGCGCGAATGGGCCGGCGACCGCAGCCTGCTCGTCGCAAGCCACCTGCTCCACGAGATCGAGGCGCTCGATGCCGGGCTGGCGGTGATCCTCGGCGGCCGGCTGGTCGCCAGCGGGGACGTGGCCGAGATCCGCGGCCTCGTCGACACGCTGCCCGCCGAGGTCCGTCTCTCCGCCGACCGACCGCGGCGGCTCGCCGAGATCGCCTGCGGGGGCGATCTCGTCGACAGCCTGCGATTCGAGGGGGACGAGACGCTCGTGATCGGCACGCGGCATCCCGTCGCGCTCGCGGCCCGACTGGCCGACGCCGCCGCCCGGGAGAGGATCGCGATCGCGACGCTCCATGCGGCCGACCGCTCGCTCGAGGGCGTGTTCGACCGGCTCGTCCAGCTGCATCGTGGGATCGGCTCGTCGCGCGGCCAGCGGCCGCCGGCCGCGGCCGACCTCGCGAGGGTCGGCGGTCGCAGCCCCACCGGTGCGACGACGGCAGCGGGGGCCGGATCGTGAACGCCTGGCGCGGGATCATCGCCGTCGCCGGCTTCCAGCTGCGGCGGATGCTGACGCCCCAGCGGATCGCGCTCGGCCTCGCCGGCGCGCTCTTTCCCGCGGCGGTCATGCTCGCCGCCCGTCGCATCGTGGGGGGGCTCGACCGCGACTTCGCCGTGGTCCTGCTCTACGCGCTGGTGCCCGAGGCCGTGTGCATGCTCGGACTGCTCGTGACGATGTGTCCGCTGGTGGCCGACGAGCTGGAGCGGGGCACATGGCAGCACGTCGTCGTGCGCCCCGGCGGGCGGCGCTCGCTGCTCGTCGGCACGTTTCTGGCGGCGGTGATCTGGACCAGCTGCGTCGCGCTCGTGTCGCTCGTGCTCACGCTGCTCGCCGCCGGCGTGAGCGGTGCCGGCGGCCTCGCGCTCGTGCTCGGGGCGCTCGTGCTCCTCTCGTGCGTCGGGCGGGCGGCGCTCTTCGCGCTCCCGGCCGTGATCGTGCCGAAGCGGGCGCTCGTCGCGAGCGTCGGCGCCGCGATCGTGGTCGAGTATCTCGCCGGCTTCCTGCCCGCCGTCGTCAACCAGTTCACGGTGAGCCTGCGTCTGCGCAGCCTCTTGGTGCACTGGATGGGGTGGCGGACGAGCCTGCCCCCGGACCTGCGCATGATCGTCGACCCGGAGCCGCCGTGGGTGCAGTTTGCCGCCGTCGTCGCCCTGGCGACGCTGCTGCTCGCCGCAGCCGGCGTGATCCTCGCGTGGCGGCAGTTTCCGCCGGCCGAGGAGTCGTGACGGTCCGTCCGCCGGCGCTCCTGCGCGGGCTCAGCGCCGCGAGGTGACCGTCGTCGCGACGCGGTCGCGCGGGTGCATCTCACCGGCCCGCGCGGGGAGCGAGGTGAGCACGACGCAGATGGTGGCGGTGTCGGGATCGGCCCAGCCGATCGTGCCGGTGGAGCCCGTGTGCCCGAACGTCGCCGCCGACGCACCGGGTCCGGCGAGCAGGCCGCCGAGCGCGAAGCCGATCCCTCGAGGCACGGTGCGCCCGCCGTTCTGGTCGGTGATCATGAGCCGTGCCGTCCCGGGCTTCACGACCCCGCCGCCGTCGTGCACGAACGCGGCGAGGAACCGCGCCACGTCGGGAGCCGAGGCATGCGTGCCGCCCCAGGGGGCGCCCAGCGCCCGCCAGTACTCGCTGTTCCAGTCCCAGGCGGCTGCGGCCGGATCGCCGCCACCCGCCTCCGGTGCCGCCTGCTCGGTCTGACAACGCACGAACCGCTCCCGGGTGAATCCGCCGAGCCCCTGAGCCGAATGCCGCATGCCGAGCGGCTCGAGAACGGTCGACGTGACGAACGCCCGGATGTCGGTGCCGGCGATCGTCTCGGCGATCCGCGCCGCGAGCAGGATGCCCATGCTCGAGTACCCGAACCGCGTTCCGGGCGCGAAGAGGAGCGGCGTGCGGAGGGCGGCGGCGACGAAGGCGTCGAGCGGCGCGTGCGCGGCACGCAGGTGGTCGTTCTCGGGGAGCTGGTCGGGCAGGCCGGAGACGTGGGAGAGAAGCTGCCGGATCGTGACCCGCTCGCGCCCGTCCCCCGTGAATGCGGGCAGGAACCGTCGCACCTCGTCGTCGAGTTCGAACTGGCCACGGTCGTGGAGGGTCATGAGCGCCGTGACGGCGATCGGCTTCGAGATCGAGCCGAGCAGGAACATCGCGTCGGCGTCCGCGGGGCCCGCCGGCCCCTTTCCGAAGCCGCGCGAGAACGACCGACCACCCCGCTCCACGTGCAGCGCCGCCGTCGCGACACGCCCGGCGGAGACGGCCGCGTCGAGCACGGCGGCAGCCGCCTCGAGATCGTCGTCGGCACCCGGCGCGGCCGAGGTGCGGCCGGGCTCGAGCGCGACCCCGGTCATGAAGGCGGCGGACGCGGCGAGCGCGTCACGGCGGTGAACAGGTGACATGACCGGACTCCCTGAGCTGCCGGACGGACGCGAGACGGCACGTTCCTCCCCGACACGGCAGGATACCCGCAGCCCACCGGCCGCGCGGCGGGCCGTCGCTTCACCACCGGAAAGACGCTATCGTGATGCGACTCCCGGGGGATGCTTCCGTCCCACGTCTTCCCTGCCACCCGACAGCGCGAGGTGTTCCATGGCCACAGCGACCGCGTCCACGAAGCTCCTGCCCGAGGTCGAGCGTTTCCTGTCGGAGTCGCCGCTCCGTGGGGTGATCGGCGGCAGGGACGTGGCGGCATCCGACGGGGCCACGATGTCCACCCGCGATCCGGGCACCGGCGAGCCGATCGCCGAGTTCTCCGTGCTCTCGGCCGCCGATGTCGATCGTGCGGTCACCGCCGCCGCCGATGCCTTCAGGAAATCGGGCTGGGCGACCATGGCCCCCAACGAGCGCGGCGCACACCTCCACCGGCTCGCCGACGCGGTCGAGAAGCACAAGCCGATCATCGCCCAGATCGAGGCGCTCGACGCGGGCAAGCTCCTGCCTCACGCGGCCGGTGACGTGCAGAACATGATCGACACGCTGCGCTACTTCACCGACATGGCGCAGCACGTGCAGCGGCGGAACGTCCTCGCCGTGGCGGGCCACGAGGCATGGACCGTGCGGCATCCCTGGGGACCGTGCGGCTTCATCTTCCCGTGGAACTTTCCCTTCCTGCTCATCGGCTGGGGCGTGTCGCCGGCGCTGGCGGCCGGGAACACCGTCGTGATCAAGCCGGCGGAGGACACACCCCTCTCGGCGATCTACCTCGGCCGGCTCGCCCGCGAGGTCGGCCTTCCCGACGGGGTGATCAACGTGGTGCCCGGCACCGGCGCCGAGGCGGGTGCGGCCCTCTCGGCCCACCCCGGCCTCAAGCGGATGAGCTTCACGGGCTCGCCCGAGGTGGGTCGGCTCGTGGGCGAGGCCTGCGGCCGGAATCTGGTGCCGGTGAAGCTGGAGCTCGGCGGCAAGGGTGCCGCGGTGGTGTTCGACGACGTGGACGTGGCGGCGACGGCCGAGAAGCTCGTGGGCGCGATCACGTTCCACACCGGACAGGTCTGCTGCGACGCCACCCGGTGGATCGTCCACTCGAAGATCTACGACCGGTTCGTGGACGAATGCCGCCAGCGGCTCGAACGAGTCGAGGTCGGCTACCAGCTCGATGGAAAAACGGCGATGGGACCGGTCGTCAACGCGAAGCAGCGGCAGCGGGTGCTCTCCTACCTCGAGAAGGGCGTGCAGCAGGGCGCGAAGGCGGTCCTCGCCGGCGGACCGGCGGACGTCGCGGGGCGCGATGGCTACTACGTGAAGCCGGCGCTGCTCGCCGGGTCGCTCGACAACGTGGCGGCGCGGGAGGAGATCTTCGGACCGGTCGCCTACCTCGCGCCGTTCAAGAACGAGGACGAGGCGATCCTGATGGCCAACGACACCGACTACGGTCTGGCCAACAGCGTCTGGACGAGCGACCTCGGCCGCGCCGCGCGGGTGGCCGAATCGATGGTGGCGGGGAACAGCTGGATCAACGCCCACAACGTCTTTCCGCGCGGCGTGCCGTACGGGGGCGTCAACAAGAGCGGCACCGGCGGTGGCGTCAACTCGATCGAGACGCTCTTCGACTACTGGCGAAGCCAGTCGGTCGTGCGCCCGCTCGGCTGATATCTCATGCCATTCGCCCGATGAGGGGCGCCGGCAGTTCGACGACGTCCATTCGGACGCCTGGAGGCGTGCGCGACCGGGGGCGAGTGCCATCACGCTGTGACCACGAGCAGCGGCCGGTCTGATGGCTCCCGACGGGCGAGCGGCCAGATCGCGTCAGCGACGTTGGGCCACGGTCCGATCCGGGGTAAACTTCGATCGGGTCGCGGTCGCCGCGTCAAGGCACGGAACGCG
>DNLZ01000335.1:0-4690 GCA_003488325.1 Planctomycetaceae bacterium | reverse complement strand
AAGGCACGCAACGCGTAGAGGGCACGCAACGCGTAGAAGGCACACCTGGGCGAGACAGGCTGGCCATGAGTGGATCCGACAGGCACATGATGCCGGTTCAGGTCAGCCGCCGGCGGCTGTTCGTGGCGGGCTCGGCGGGGATGGCGGGAATTTCGCTCGCTGACATCCTGCGGGCGGAGGACGCCGCCGTGCGGGACGGCGCTCCGCAGGGCCGCCGCACGGCCCGCGCGATCATCAACGTCCATCTCGACGGCGGGCCACCGCAGATGGACACGATCGACATGAAGCCGGATGGGCCGGCCGAGGTCCGCGGCGAATTCGCGCCGATCGCCACCTGCGTCCCGGGCATCCGCATCTGCGAGCTGATGCCTGGGATCGCGGCCCTGGCCGACCGCTTCGCTTTCGTCCGGTCGCTCGTGGGGTCTGCGGGCGCCCATGACGCCTTCCAGTGCCAGTCGGGCTTCCCGGCGACCGCCCTGCGGGCGGAGGGCGGGTGGCCGGCCATGGGCAGCGCCCTGTCGCGTCTCTGGGGATCACCGCACGACCTCTCGCCGACGTTCTGCGACCTCATGCAGGGCCGCGGGCTCGTGCGCGACAGCGCGCGGCCGGGATTCCTCGGTCGGGCGCACGCGCCGTTCCGTCCCGACATCGGCGGCCTCTTCGACCGACCACTCGAGGAGGGCATGAAGTCGGAGCTCGCCGCCCGCGGGGCCGGCCACGCCACGCCGCTCGTGCTCGCCTCCTCCCTGCCCGCGCCGCGACTCGATGACCGACGTGCCCTGCTCGACCGGCTCGACGCCTGGCGGCGACGCGTGGATGCGGGCGACGACATGCGGGCGATGGATCGCTTCCACGAGCAGGCCGTGGGCATCCTCACGTCCGGCCGGGTGGCCGAGGCGCTCGACCTCGACCGGGAGTCGTCGCACGTCCGCGATCGCTACCGGCTGCGCGGACCCGAGGCGCGCCGCTTCACCACGGCCGACGGGGCGCACGCCACGCTCAAGTTCCTGCTCGCACGACGGCTCGTGGAGGCGGGGGTCCGGTGCGTGAGCATCTCCCTCAGCGATTTCGACACGCACGGCGACAATTTTCCGCGCATGCGGCACCTCCTGCCGATCCTCGACGCGGGCCTCTCCGCGCTCGTCGGCGACCTCGAGGCGCGCGGGCTGCTCGACGACGTGGCGATCGTGGTCTGGGGCGAGTTCGGTCGCACGCCACGGATCAACGCCGGTGGCGGGCGCGACCACTGGCCCGCCGTCTCGCCCGCCCTGCTCGTCGGGGGCGGCATCCGTGGCGGACAGGTGATCGGGGAGACCGACCGCTGGGCGGGCGAGGTGCTCGGCGGTGCGGTGACGTTCCAGGACGTCACGGCCACGCTCTACCACCTGCTGGGCCTCGATCCTCACCGCCCCGGCACGCTCACCGACACGAGCGGACGGCCCCACGCGCTCGTGGAGACCGGCCGCGTCATCGACGCGCTTGTCTGAACGGTCCCGCGCACCACGAGCCAGCATCATGCGATCCGTCCCTGCAGCGCGTCTCGTGGCCGGCATGGCGGCGTTGGTCGCCGCCGGCCTCGCGCAGGATGGGCCGCGGGCCGCCGACGAGACGGCGGCGACGGTCACGTTCGAGGAGCACGTGCGACCCCTTCTCAAGGCGCACTGCCTCGACTGCCATGGTGCGACGGAGACGCTCGAGGGCTCCCTCGACCTGCGGCTCGTCCGCCTCATGCGGGCGGGCGGCGACAGCGGGCCGGCGATCGTGCCCGGCGACGCCGCCGGCAGCCTCATCCTCGAGCGGGTGCGTGCCGGCGACATGCCCCCCGGTGAGAAGAAGATGTCGGCGGCGGAGCAGGACCTGCTCGCGCGGTGGATCGCCGTCGGCGCGCCGACGAAGCGTCCCGAGCCCGAGGCGATCGGGCCGGGCCTCGCGATCACGCCGGAGGAGCGCGCCTTCTGGGCGTTCCAGCCCGTGCGTCGTCCCGACGTGACGGCCGCGCCGCGTGCGCCGATCGACGCGCTCGTCTTCGGTCCGGACGGCCCGCTGCCGGCGGAGGCCGCGCGTCACACGCTCGTCACACGTGCCTTCCTCACGCTCACCGGCCTCCCACCCGCTCACGCCGACGTGGAGCGGTGGGCCGCCGATCCGAGCGCGGACTGGTTCGATCGGCTCGTCGACGAACTGCTCGCCTCGCCGCACTACGGTGAGCAGTGGGCGCGGCACTGGCTCGACGTGGCGGGCTACGCCGACTCGGAGGGGGCGACGCTGGCGGACGAGGTGCGCCCCTGGGCGTGGCGCTATCGCGACTACTGCATCGACGCCTTCAACGCGGACGTGCCGTTCGATCGCTTCATCGCCGAGCAGCTTGCCGGTGACGAGATCGCGGGGGCTCGGTCGGGCGACTGGACGCCGGAGCAGATCCGGCTGCTCACGGCGACGGGCTTCCTGCGCATGGCCGCGGACGGGACCGGCAGCGGGGGCGACACACCCGAGGGGCGCAACCAGACGGTGGCCGACACCGTGCGCATCGTCGGCACGTCGCTGCTCGGCATGAGCGTGCACTGCGCGCAGTGCCACGATCACCGCTACGATCCCGTGCTCCACACCGACTACACGGCGCTGCGTGCCGTGTTCGAGCCGGCCCTCGACTGGAAGGCATGGAAGACGCCCGCGCAGCGCCTCGTCTCGATCCAGACCGAGGCCGAGCGGGCACAGGCCGCGGCGATCGAGGCCGAGGCACAGCTCGTCGCCACGGATCGGGCGGCCAAGCAGGCGGAGTTCATCCGCCAGGCGCTCGAGCAGGAGCTCGCGAAGTTCGAGGAGCCGCTGCGCGGTCGGCTGCGTGCCGCCTACGACGCACCGGAGAAGGATCGCACCGACGAGCAGCGGGCGCTCCTCAAGGCCCATCCGAGCGTGAACGTCACACCGGGGGTCCTCTACCAGTACCTGCCGAAGGCGGCGGAGGAGCTCAAGGCCCTCGACAAGACGATCGCCGACATCCGCGCGAAGAAGCCCGTCGAGGAGTTCGTCCAGGCCCTCGTCGAACCGGCCGGTCACCTGCCCGAGACCCGACTCTTCCACCGGGGCGACCACCAGCAGCCGAAGCAGGCGGTGCTCCCCGCGCCGCCGCAGGTGGCCGTGCCCGAGGGGCGGCATGAGCCGTTCGCGACCGACGACACGTCCCTGCCGACGTCGGGCCGGCGGCTCGCCCTCGCCCGCTGGCTGGCATCGCCGACCAACCCGCTCACCGCCAGGGTCATCGTCAACAGGATCTGGCTGCACCACTTCGGACAGGGACTCGTCGCCACCCCGGCGGACTTCGGCAGCCTCGGCGCGCGACCCTCGCACCCCGCCCTGCTCGACTGGCTCGCCGACGAGTTCGCGACGCGGGGCTGGAGCGTGAAGCACCTCCAGCGCGTCATCATGCGCACGGCCGCCTGGCGCCAGGCGCGTGGAGGGGGCCCCCTGGGCGGCCTGCCCGCGCCGCTCCTGCGCCTCGAGGCCGAGACCATCCGCGACCGGATGCTCGCGGCCACCGGCACGCTCGATCGCTCGATCGGGGGCCGGCCGGTGGCGATCAAGGACGACGACACCGGCCAGACGATCGTCGACGGACCGCAGAGCCGCCGCAGCCTCTACGTGCAGGTGCGTCGCAGCAGGCCGGTCGCGATGCTCCAGGCGTTCGACGCGCCGGTCATGGAATGCAACTGCGAGGTGCGGCCGGTGTCCACCGTCGCCACGCAGTCGCTCATGCTCCTCAACGGCGAGTTCATCCTCGATCAGGCTGCGCGGCTCGCCGAGCGGGCCGTCCAGGTCGCGGTCTCGCTCGATCCTCCGCCCGCAGCGGCGAGCCTGACGCAGGCACTCCCGCAGCCGCCGGTGCCGACGTGGACCTACGGGTACGGCGCGGTGGACGAGCAGGCGGGGCGGACGGCGTCGTTCGCCCCACTCGGACACTGGACCGGCTCGCAGTGGCAGGCGGGCGACACGCTGCCCGATGCCGCGCTCGGCTGGGTGCTGCTGAACGCATCGGGCGGCCACCCGGATGCGGCCGAGCGGGCGGTCATCCGGCGGTGGACGGCGCCGGCCGACGCGCGGGTCTCCGTGACCGGCACGCTCGCCCACGCGAGCGAAAATGGCGACGGAGTGCGCGGGCGACTCGTGTCGAGCCGCACGGGGCTCGCGGGCACGTGGACGGCGCATCATGGCTCGGCGGCCACCGACACGGCGGATCTCGTCGTGCAGGCCGGCGACACCCTCGACTTCGTGACCGACTGCCGCACGAACCACGCGTCCGACTCGTTCACCTGGCCGGTGACCCTGACGATCCGCACGCCCGACGGGGCGACGTCGATCGCGAAGAGTGCCGAGCAGTTCCTCGGCCCCACGACGGTCGAGCCGTTCGCGCCGACGTGGCTCGTGGCGGCCTGGCGACTCGCCTACGCCCGTGACCCGTCGCCGGAGGAGGTCGCGCTCGCCGCCGACTTCGTGCACCGCCAGTTCGCCACGTTCCAGGCGCGGCCCGCGGCCGTGCCCGAAGGCCGCTCCCCCGCCCGACAGGCGCTCGTGAGTCTCTGCCAGGTGCTCCTCGGATCGAACGAGTTTCTCTACCTCGACTGACCGGCGACGCCGGGCCACCTCCATGCGGGATCACGAACACGACCGCGGCGCGTCGGCTGACCACCCGGCC
>DNLZ01000338.1:9126-9298 GCA_003488325.1 Planctomycetaceae bacterium | reverse complement strand
GCGATCACGTCGGGAGGCAGGCCGGCGAGGGCCACGGCCCGCGGATCGCGCGATGACGCGAGCCGCACGACGCCCACCGTGTGGCCGTCGCGCTTCGAACGCTGCCGCAGCGAGACGACCAGCCGCATGCCGTCCGGCACCTCGATCGGCGCGGCGGGCAGGAGCGTCAGCG
>DNLZ01000338.1:2027-8832 GCA_003488325.1 Planctomycetaceae bacterium | reverse complement strand
GCGGCGGGCAGGAGCGTCAGCGCGGCGGGGGCCGCGCCCCCTGGCGACCAGCCCCCCTCGGCCTCGGCCTTCACCGCCTTGTCGTCCTTCGGGTCGGGGGATGCGCGGAGCACGGCCGCGGCGTCGAAGCCGTTCGCCGTGCGATCGGCCACCGCCGCCACGAACGGCACGTCTCGACCACCCGCTGGAGCGAGCGTCGCCGACGGCGCGGGGGCCGCGGTGAGCGTTTCCGTCCAGACCGGCTGGCGGGCCGCATCGAGGATCGAGACCCGGGCGCCGGCCAGGCGGCCGCCGGTGCCGCCGTCGGTACGGTTCCAGATGACGATCCGGCTGATCGAGACCGGCCCGCCGAGATCGACCTCCCACCAGGGATCGTCACCCGCCGCGGTATGCGTCACCGACTGCTTCGCGTAGTAGTCGCCGTTGGTCTCGCCGTCGACGGCACGGACGGCATCGCCCCCGAAGTCGGTGGATGACTGCGTCGCCGAGCGACCGCGGGCGATGTTCGCGTCACCCTCCGCGGCGAAGACCTCGACCTCCGCCAGCGAGAGGAACACGCCCTTGCCCGGCCGCTCGACGCGGATGAAGCGACCCATCGGCCCGCCGCCACCGGCCGGCTCGAGCCGCGCGGTCACGCCCGAGAGCACGAACGAACCATCCGGACCGCGGCCCGAACCCTTCGCAGGCAGGCTCTCGTCGCCGGGAAACTCGAGCCGCAGGCCGGCGAGTGGCCCCGCAGCGAGCGGCGCCTCGATCGTGGCGACCGCCCGCTTCTCCGGGGCCACGAGCAGCACGCGACCGTCGGGGGCGACCCGCGCAGCCTCCGCCGGCGCGCCTTCGACCGTGGCCGCCGTGGGAGCGACCGCGTGCCATGCGAGGTCCCGGGGAAAGGCCCGGTCCCACGCCTCGCGCGAGGCGGCGAGCGCGGGCGTGTCGGTGGCGAGCACCTTCTCGACGGCCGCGAGATCCGCCTCGAGCCGGGCTCGCGTCTCCCGCTGGGCCGGCGTGAAAAACTCGAGCACCGGCTCCTCACCCGGGCGGTCGGCATCGGCGGTGTTGTTGAAGATCGCGTAGAGACCGAAGAAGTCCCGCTGAGAAAGCGGGTCGTACTTGTGGTCGTGACACTGGGAACACGCGATCGTCGTGCCCATCCAGGTGGCGAGGGTGGTGTTCACGCGGTCCACGACCGCCACCGTGCGGAATTCCTCGTCGATCGTGCCCCCCTCGCTGTTGGTGAGCGTGTTGCGGTGGAAGGCGGTCGCGATGCGGTCCTCGGCCGAGGCCTCGGGGAGGAGATCGCCGGCGATCTGACGGATCGTGAACTGATCGAACGGCATGTTCGCGTCGAAGGCGGCGATCACCCAGTCGCGCCAGCCCCAGATCGTGCGCGGCCGGTCATCGGCGTAGCCGGCACTGTCGGCGTAGCGGGCGAGGTCGAGCCACTGCCGGGCGAGGTGCTCGCCACGGCCCCCGTGCGCGAGCAAACGGTCGACGAACCTCCCGATCGCGTCCTCGGAGCCATCGGCCGCGAAGGCGTCGACCATCTCCGGATCGGGCGGCAGGCCGGTCAGATCGAGCGCGAGGCGGCGGGCGAGCACGGGCCGCGGCGCCTCCGGCTGTGGCGCGAGCCCCTCGGCCTCCAGCCGCGCGAGGATGAAGCGATCGATGTCGTTCTTCGGCCAGGCGGCGTCCTTCACGGCCGGCACGGCCGGCCGGACCGGCCGCACGTACGACCAGTGGGGCTCGTAGCGGGCACCGGCCGCGATCCAGCGCCGGAGCAGCGCGATCTGCTCGGGCGTGAGCGGATCCCCGGCGTCCGGCGGCGGCATCACGAGGTCCGGGTCGTCGGACGTGATCCGACGCAGGACGTCGCTCGATTCGGGATCGCCCGGCACGATCGCCGCATGGCCGCCGAGGTCGGCCGTCGCCCCCTCGAACGTGTCGAGCCGCAGGCCGCCGTCGCCGCCACCCTGCCGCGACGCCGCGTCGGGGCCGTGGCACCGCGCGCAGCGGTTGGAGAGGATCCCCTTGATGTCGCGGGTGAACGACGGTGCCGGCTCGGCGGCCTTTGCCCGGCAGGGCGCGAGCAGCGCGACGACGCCGAGCAGGACGCGCCACGCGGCCCGCCTGTCGCGCACCCGGTCGTGGGTCGAGTCGTTCGTGGCGTGCATCATGGCATCGTCCTGCGGCGTGGGCCGGGCGACCCTCAGGCGAGGATACCGTTCACGAGCGTGCCATGCACGTCCGTGAGCCGGTAGTCACGCCCCTGAGAACGGTACGTGAGCCTGAGGTGGTCGAAGCCGAGCAGGTGGAGGAGCGTCGCGTGCAGGTCGTGCACGTGCACCGGATTCTCGACGACGTTGAAGCCGAAGTCGTCGGTCCTCCCGTGCACGTGCCCGGCGCGCAGGCCTCCGCCGGCCAGCCAGAGCGAGAAGGCGCGGTTGTGGTGGTCGCGGCCGTCGTTCCCTCCCTGCACCATCGGGGTGCGGCCGAACTCGCCCCCCCAGATCACGATCGTGTCGTCGAGCAGCCCCCGCTCCTTGAGGTCGCTCACGAGCGCCGCGGACGCCTGCTCGGTGTCGAGGCAGTTCTGCCTGACGCCGTTCTTCAGGTTGCCGTGCTGATCCCAGGCCTCGTGGAAGAGCTGCACGAACCGCACGCCCCGCTCCAGGAGCCGGCGGGCAAGCAGACAGTTGCGGGCGTAACCCGGCTGATTGGGGTCGGCGATCCCGTAGCGGGCGAGGGTCTGCTTCGGCTCGTCCGCGAGGTTCATCAGCTCCGGAGCGCTCTGTTGGAGCCGGTAGGCGAGCTCGTAGGCCTGGATCCGCGCGGCGGTCTGCGGATCGCCGAAGCGGCTGAGGGAGAGGTCGTTGAGGCGATGGAGCGTGTCGAGCGAGGCTCGCTGCGTCTCGCGGTCGACGCCCCTGGGATTCGAGAGATAGAGCACCGGGTCGCCGCTGCCCCGCAGCGGAATTCCACCATAGGCCGTGGGCAGGAAGCCGGAGCCGTAGTTGCTCGCGCCGCCGCTGGTGCCCTTCGCACTCGTGAGCACCACGAACCCGGGCAGGTCCTCGGCCTCGCTTCCCAGACCGTAGAGCGTCCACGCGCCGAAGCTCGGACGGCCGAACTGCTGCGAACCGGTGTTCATCAGGATCTGCGCGGGGGCGTGGTTGACGGCGTCGGTCTGCATCGAGCGGACGAGGCAGATGTCGTCGGCGATGCCGCCGATGTGCGGCACGAGCTCGCTCATCTCCATGCCGGACGTGCCGTACGGACGGAACGGCCACTTGGGGCCGAGGAGCGCGGAGTTCGGATTGATGAAGGCGGCCCGATAGCCTTCCAGCAGGCTCGCCGGCGGCAGGGTGCCGTCGCGCGCGGCAAGCGCGGGCTTCCAGTCGTACAGCTCGAGGTGGCTGGGGGCGCCCGCCTGAAACATGTAGATCACGCGCTTCGCCCGGGGCGCGTGGTGCGGCTCCTTGACGGCGAGCGGCGCGGGCGCACGGGCAGCCGCCGACGATTCACGCGCCGCCAGTGCGCCGGCCGCGATGCCGGCGAGGCCGACCCCGCAGTCGCCGAAGAACCAGCGGCGGGCCACCAGCCGGCCGCGGAGGGCGGCGATCGTGCTCGTATCGGCAGGGTTCACGGCTCGTGTCCTCCCCATCCGCTCGTGTCGGGGCGCATCAGTTCTTCGTCACGGTCTCGTCGAGGTTCAAGAGCACGCGGGCCAGGAGCGTCCATGCGGCCGCGTCCTGGGGCGTCGTCCCCGCGGGCAGCGCCGGGAGCCGGTCGGCGTCGCCGGTCGCGATCTCGCGCGGGTCGAGCCAGCCGTCCGCCAGGCGCCTGCGCCGGGAATCGAGGAACGCGAGCAGCACATCCTTCTCGGTGGCCGTGGGCGGCCGCGCCGTGCAGAGCACGAAGGCCCGCTCCACGCGGCTCGCGTCGTCGGCACCACCCTCGGCGAGCACCCGCAGGGCGAGGCCGCGGGCCGCCTCGACGAAGATCGGCTCGTTGAGGCCGGTCAGCGCCGCCAGCGGCGTGTTGCTGCGGAGGCGGCGTGCACACGAGATGTCGCCGTTCGGCGCGTCGAACGTGCCGAGTGCCGGGTCGGGCATCGAGCGCCGACGAAACGTGTAGAGCGACCGGCGGTAGCGGTCGGGGCCCGTGGCCTCGGGCCACGCGATCTGCACGTAGTTGAAGTCGAGCACGTTCTTGGGCACAGGCGGATAGACGCTCGGTCCGCCGACCTTCTCGGTGAGCAGTCCCGACACGGCGAGCACGATATCCCGCACCACCTCGGCGTCGGGCCGGAACCTCGGGCCGCGGGCGAGGAGGCGGTTGTCGGGGTCGCGCGCGACCGCCTCCGGGGTCGCCATGGACGACTGCCGATAGGTCGCGCTCGTCACGATCTGCCGGATCGCCTCCTTCTGGCTCCAGCCCCTCTCGAAAAAATCGACCGCCAGCCAGTCGAGCAGGGCGCGGTGCTCCGGCAGCGGGGCGCGGGTGCCGAAGTCGTCGGGCGTCTCGACGAGTCCCTGACCGAAGAGCGTCAGCCAGATGCGGTTGACGGCCACCCGGGCGGCGAGCGGCGACCGTGGATCGACGAGCCACTTCGCGAAGGCGAGCCGCGGCGGGTCGTCCGACGCCACGAGCGGATGCAGGCCGGCCGGCACGTGCGGCGCGACCTCGTGCTTCGGCTGATTCCAGACGCCGCGGTCGAGCAGGTGCGTGGGACGATGCCGTGCGGCCGACCGGGACGCCGCGTGCATGACGGTGGTGGGCGCGTGCGGCGCCTTCGCCCACGCGGCCGCGATCCGCGCGTTCAACGCCGCGAGCTCGGGGACCGACCGGCGCCACGCGGCGAAGAGCGCCGTGCGGTCGGCATCGGTCCGCTCGGCGCCGGGCGTGCGGGCGGCGAGGATCGCGCCGTGGTCGATGGGCGGTGCGGCGGGCGACGGATCCTTCGTGAGGCTCAGGCGGCAGCAGCCGAGCATGTCACCGGGCCCGCCCTGCGCCTTGAGCACGATCCTCAGCTGCGTGCCGGCGGGCAGGTCGAGCGGCTTCTCGAACTGCACCACCGCCACGGACGGCTGGTGCCTCACGAGGTGGCCGCGGTCGGCGCGCCACGCCGAATGCTCGTCCGCGTCGATCATGTTCGCCACGGGGCCGACCGACACGGTCGGTGACGGACCGTCCTTGGCCTCGGCGGCCTTCTTCGGATCGAACCCGGGCCGCGGCACCATCTGCTCCGGCTCGGAGAAGTCGGCCGTGGCATTCACGAGCTTCACATCCTCCCATGCCGTCGCGTCGGGCTTCTTCACCTGCACCTGCAGCCGGGCCACCGTCCAGCGGTCGTCGCGCCCGGGACCGTTCATGAACAGGTCACCGTCGGTGAGCGCCTCGAGCTGCAGTCCGGTGACGCCGCCGAGGTCGGGGCGGCCGTCGAAGAAGTGCGTCGCGTCGCGATGACCGATCGACAGGATCGAGCCGTCGGCCCGCTGCGTGGGATGGGTGAGCAGGCCGTTCGAGTGCATCTCCTCCATCCTGATCGGCGTCCACGTCGGGAGGTGGGCCACGGCGGCGGCGGCCCACGCCTCCAGTTCGGCCTGCCACTGCGGCCGCAGCCGCCGGATCTCCTCCTCGGCGGCGGCGATCTCCGACCCGATTGCGGCGAGAGCCCGCTGCTGCTCGGGCGTGTAGACGTAGGAGCGCGCCTCGTACGTGTCGTTGAGGAAGGCGAACATCCCGAAGTACTCGTCCTGCGTGAGCGGGTCGAACTTGTGGGAATGGCACTGGGCGCACTGCGTCGTCAGGCCGAGGACCGCCTTGCCGACGCAGTCGATGCGGTCGAACATCTCGACCATGCGAAACTCCTCCGCGATGATCGCCCCTTCCTCGTTGAGCATGCTGTTGCGAAGGAATCCAGTGGCCACGACCTGGTCCTGCGTCGCGTTCGGCAGCAGGTCGCCGGCGATCTGCTCGATCACGAACTGGTCGTAGGGCAGGTCGCGGTTGCACGCCGCGATCACCCAGTCACGCCACGCCCACATGTCACGGGGAAGATCCTTCTCGTAGCCGTTCGAGTCGGAGTACCGCGCCAGGTCGAGCCAGTGACGGGCCCACTTCTCGCCATACCGGGGGCTCGCGAGGAGCCGCTCGACCGTCTGCTCGTAGCCGTCACGACGGAAGGCCTCGATATCGGCGGGCGACGGCGGCAGCCCCACGATGTCGAGCCAGAGCCGGCGGCAGAGCGTGGCGTCGTCGGCCTGCGGTGCGGGCATCACCCCGCGCGCGGCGAGCCGACCCCGCACGAACGCATCGATCGGGTGCGTGACACCCGGCACCGCCGGCGGGGTCGCCTTCCGTGGCGGCTCGAAGGCCCAGTGGCCCGCATACTCCGCACCGCCGGCGATCCAGGCCTCGAGGATCGCCTTCTCGTCGCTCGTGAGCGGCTTGTTCTCGTGCGGCGGCGGCATGATCTCGTCGGGATCACGGGCATGAATCCGGCGGACGAGTTCGCTCTCGGCGGGCCTGCCGACGGCGATCGCGGCCAGGCCCGACTCGCCCCCGGCGAGGGCGGCGTCGCGCACGTCGAGCCGCAGGCCGCCCTGCCGCGTCGCCGCGTCACGCCCGTGGCAGTGGGTGCAGTGCTCCGCGAGGATCGGCTGCACGTGCTCCACGAAGTCGATCCGCTGTGGAACGTCGGCATGGGCGATGGAGGCGGCGAGGACGACCCCGACCGTGACGGTGAGCCGCCGGAGACCCGGATGGACCGGAGGCGTCGATCGTCTCGCCCCCGCGCGTATCC
>DNLZ01000338.1:449-1608 GCA_003488325.1 Planctomycetaceae bacterium | reverse complement strand
CGGATGCCGAGGAGGTGGAGCATCGTCGCGTGCAGGTCGTGCACCGTGCAGACATGCTCGACCGCGGCATAGCCGAGCTCGTCGCTCGCGCCATGCACGAGGCCGCCCTGCACGCCACCGCCGGCCAGCCAGACGCTCATCGCCTTGTTGTGATGATCGCGCCCGCTGCCCCCCTGCGACATCGGCGTGCGCCCGAATTCGCCGGCCCAGACCACCAGCGTGCTGTCGAGCATGCCGAGTTTCTTGAGATCGGTGATGAGCGCCATGCACGCCCGGTCGATCTCCTCCGCCTTGAGTCGCACGCCGTCCTTCACGCCGCCGTGGTGGTCCCAGTCCTTGTGGTAGAGCTGGATGAAGCGCACGCCCCGCTCCGCGAGCCGCCGTGCGAGCAGGCAGTTCGACGCGAAGGACCCGTCCCCGGGGCGACACCCGTAGAGCTCGAGCGTCGCGGCGCTCTCGCCCGACATGTCCATCAGCTCGGGCACGCTCGCCTGCATCGCGAAGGCCATCTCGTACTGCGCGATGCGGGTGGCGATCTCCGGATCACCCGTGAGGGCGTCGTGCTGGGCGTTGAGGGCATTGATCGCGGCGATGTCGCGCCCCTGCCGCTCGCGGGTGATGCCGGCGGGATTCCCGAGATAGAGCACCGGATCGCCACGGCCGCGCAGCTGCACGCCCTGATACCGGCTCGGCAGAAAGCCGCTCGACCACTGCCGCGCCGCGATCGGCTGGTTCTGTCCTCCCTTGCCGAGCGAGGTGAGCACGACGAAGCCCGGCAGGTCGGCGGCCTCGCTGCCGAGGCCGTAGGTCACCCACGAGCCCATGCTCGGCCGACCCGCGATCTGCGAGCCGGTGTTCATGAACATGTGGGCGGGGTCATGGTTGATCGCCTCGGTCGTCATCGAGCGCACGAGGCAGATCTCGCCGAGCACCGAGCCGATGTGGGGGAAGAGCTCGCAGAGGTGCGTGCCGGCAGGACCCATCGGGACGAAGGGATGCTGCGGCCCGAAGCAGACGAGTTTCTGTCCCTGCAGCTGCGCGAGCTGCTGCCCCTTCGTGAGGCTCTCCGGCATCGGCTGCCCGTGCATCTCGGCGAGCTTCGGCTTGTGGTCGAACGTGTCGACGTGCGACGGCCCTCCCTGCATGCAGAGGAAGATCA
>DNLZ01000338.1:0-197 GCA_003488325.1 Planctomycetaceae bacterium | reverse complement strand
GCTTCGGCTTGTGGTCGAACGTCTCGAGATGGGACGGGCCGCCCGCCATCGACAGCCAGATGACCCGCTTGGCCCGCTGCGGCAGGGGCGGCGGCGCGAGCACGCCGGTCAGCGGAGCGGCCGCCGCCCGGTCTCCCGCCAGCGACGCCAGCGCGACGGCACCGACGCCCTGGGAGGTTCGGCCGAGGAAGGCTCGG
>DNLZ01000178.1:5564-5719 GCA_003488325.1 Planctomycetaceae bacterium | reverse complement strand
CCGAAACCGTGTGAAAACACGATGACCGGGTACTGGCCGTCTTCCTGCGGATACGAAACCCTGTACGGCACGTCCTTCCCACGAGTCGCGTCACGCAGCGTGCGATCGTTGGCGACCTCGACCCGAAACGGCCCATGCGTCGGCGCGGGGGCGTC
>DNLZ01000178.1:0-5144 GCA_003488325.1 Planctomycetaceae bacterium | reverse complement strand
GCATGTCGATCACGCGGCCACGCTGCGCACGTGTGTCGCGATGGGACTGGCGAGACACTCCGGGCGGCGCCGTAGGTAGCACGAGAGTCGCGGCATTCAGCCGCGCGAGCATGGCCATGCCGCGCATGTGCACGTTCCTTGCCGTCATCGCTCCTCCTCCGTCGGTGTTGCCGGCATCTCGCGATTGAGGAAGCCGCGCACGTCCCGCACGACGTCGGCGACGACCCGCTCGTCGGCACCCTTGCCCCACCGGTCGGCGCCGCCGCCGAAGTAGAAGCCGTGGCCATAGCCGGGATACTCCCGGTACTCGACCCGCACGCCCGCCTCCTGCATCAGCGGCACGATGATCGGCCCGTTGAGTTTGCGGAGATCGTGCTGGTCGCCGTGGAGGATGAGCACGGGAGCGCGAAGCGTCGCCAGCTTGGCTTGGGTCCGTTCGCGCAGCTCCGGCGTGAAGAATCGCTCCGGACTCGCCATCATCTCCAGCCGCGGGCCGTAGTCGCCGGTAGTGAGCATGCCGGTATAGAGCACCGTCGCCGGCTCGCCCGCGACGATGGCCCGCACCTCCGCGTCGCCGCCGAGCTCGAGCGCAATGCTGCCGCCGCCGCTGCCGCCGTAGAGGGCGATCCGCCGCGGGTCGACGCCGGGCAGCCGCGCCGTCGCGCGGACCACTGCCCGCACGTCGTCGATCGGCCCGCGCGACTGCACGTCGTCCTCGTAGGTGCGAAACGTGGCCATGACCACGGCATAGCCGGCGTCGAGGAGCCGCGTGATGACGGGGTTGGCCGTGAGGTGTCGCCGCAGGGCGGCCTCGGGAAACTCCGTCAGGCCGCCGTGGATGAAGACGATCGCCGGCAGCGCGCCGTCGCCCTGCGGCCGGCGCCACCAGGCCCGGACGGGCCGACCGTCGGCTGCCTCCGCCTCGATCGCGCGCACGGGGCACTCCGCCTCGGGGATCGTCACCGGTGGCACCGGCCAGTGGAACACGGCTGTGTCCCCGTCCCCCTCCATGCCGGCGGTGCGGCCGGCGGCCCCGGGCAACGCCGACCTCCGTGCGAACGCCTGCGCCTCGTCCCGCGTCACGAGCCCATCGCCGTCGGTGTCGGCGGGCCGGAAGAACCCGAGCGTCCCTGCCTCGGTCGCATCGAGTACGCCGTCGCCATTCGCGTCGAGTCGTGTGAAGCGATCCACCAAGGTAGGCGACTCCGCCGATAACGCGTCCGCGGGGCATGACGCCTGGAAAAAATGCCACAGTTCCTCGGGTGCCGAGATGTCACGGGTCTTGGGGCCGGTGCCGGTCGTGTCGCGGCTCCGCTGCATCGGCCAGCCGTGGCCGTGGCCCTCGAGCGTGTAGAACACGACGGGAGCCTCACCCGCCCACCGCTCGGCCCGCACGCGGCAGCCGTCGGCCGGGTCGCGGTCGGCGAGATCCCACGCCGTGCCCTGTGTGTCGGTGGCGTTCCGCGTGCGCCAGAAGGATACGGTCTCCGCGGCGCTCATCTGATCACGGTTGCCATCCCAAGGCTTCATCGGGTCATCGGTGCCCAGCATCACGAGCATCGGCACGGCCCGCGACGGCCGCGGCCAGTCCTTCTCGGCCGCGCGCGGCAGCGTCGCCACCAGCACGCCGGCTCCCGCGATGCGGTCGGCGAGGCTACACACCAGGAACTGCGTCATCACGCCCCCGTTCGAGCCGCCCACGACATACAGTCGCTGCGGATCGGCCACCTTCTCGGCGACGAGCGTGTCGAACATGGCCCGGAAGAACGCGACGTCGTCGGCGTCGCTCGTGCGGCGTTTGACGGAATAGATGTCGTGGCTGCCGATGTTCCAGCCATTGACGCCGCTGGGATACACCGTGACGTAGCCCACGGCCTCGCCGAGCGTGGTGAAGTCGCTCTTGAGGTGCATGGCGAGGCCGCTCTTCGACGCCCCGCCGTGCAGCACGAACACAACGGGGGATGGCCTGCCGGTACACCGCGTCGGGACATGAATAAAGAACTCCCGCTCGATGCCGCCGACGGTGAGCGTCCGGCGGGCGAGATTCTCCGGGACGGGCATCTCGGCCACACGCGCCCGCAACTGCCGGATCGCGGCGGACTGTCCGGGCGTGGGCGTATGTTTGGGTGACGGTGCGTCGCCGTCGCCCTGCGGGCCGTCCGAGCCCACGTCGTTGCGGGCGAATTGCCGGGCGAGAAACCTGATGAGGATGTCGCGCGCTCGCTCCTCCTCGGCGGTCTCCTCCGGCGTCTTGTCGCCGCGACCGATGCGGGAGCCCCCCATGGAGCGGCCCCAGTAGAAGCCGTGCGGGCTGTGCTCGGCGGTGTAGACCTCCACCTCGCGGCCGGCGGCCTGCATCCGCTCGATCGTCGGCAGCACCATGACGTGCGGAACCTGCTCGTCGGCGACGCTCGTCAGGAAAAGCGCAGGCACCACGATCTTCTCCGCGTTCGCCTCGATCGACTGCTCGCCCATCACCGCCAGCGCCCGCTCCTCACTTCCCAGTCGCCGCGTCAGGCCCGCCATGAGCCGCCTGCCGTTGTCCATGATGGCGGCCCGCGCCTTCTCCGGGACGAGCGCGAGGGGCGGCTTCGTGGCGTCGCCCGCCATCGAGGCCAGCGGGTCTGTCAGCCACGGGGATCCGACGGCCACGCACAGGAAATCGTCTCCCATCGTCTCCGCCGCCCGAAGCGCGAGATGGCCGCCATGGCTGCCCCCGACGACGGCTACCCGCGCGGCGTCGATCCTCGGCAGCGTCTTGGCGAAGCGGATGCCCGCGGCGACGTCGTCGTTCTCCATGCCGAACAGGGCCCCCTCGCCCGAACGGAAACTGATCGCGAGCACGGCCCACGGCTGCTCATTGAGTGCGGTGACGGTGGGCGAGACGGGATTGGGCGCGGCCATCGTGCGCAGGAACTGGAAATCGCGGTCGCCCTGGCCGCCGTGAATCGTGACGACCACGGGAAAGGGCCCATCGCCCCGGGGCATCGAGAGTACCGCTGGAATGTTTCGTCCGTCGCTCGACGGATACTCGAGCTCCGTGACTTCACGGGTGCCGACCGTCTCGGTCGTTGCCGACGGCGTCATCGCTCCCGGCCGCTGGCGGCGCCTGCGGAGCAGGGAGCGCACGGCGGCCCGCTCGGCCTCGTCGATCGTGCCGTCGCCGTTGGTGTCGAAGCGGTCGAGCCGCGGGTCGGGCTCCGCGGCCCGGCCGGGTGCATCCTGGGCCAGGGGCGGAATCCCACTGGAACAGGCCAGGAACCATGTCACGGCGAGCGGGACGATCCATCGCCGCGTTGTGGCGTCGTCAGCGCGCATCTTGCGACTCCTCGGGCACACGAATCCAGCGGTTCGCCTGGCTCCCAAACCACTGGGAGAGCAATGCTCGTCGCTCGCTGAGGCTCGTCGCACGGTCGATGATCCGGGCGGGCTCGTCGAGGTGGCCATGGGGGCCGTATCGATCCTCGTCGGCCGGACGCGTCTCCACGAGGGTGAACGTCGCAGTGGATTTTCCGTGCCACCGAAACTCCCGTTCCAGGACGAGGCGGCGCACGGCCTTCGTCTCACGGTCGATCTCGATCGTCGCGCGCCGTATGCCTCCGCGCTCGGTCGTGACAGAGGGCATGATCTCGATCACGTGCGCTCCGGCCGAGCCGGTCGAGTGGGCGAGGCGGCACGTCCGTCGGAACGTACTCAGCAGGGTCTCGAGGTTGAGCGTGTAGAGATCCCCGAGGTACCGCAACGCCGTGCCCTGCTCGACGCCGTCCACCACGATCGCGTGCTTCCGGCCGACCGTCATCCAGATGGCGCCCGCCGCGTCGCGACCCCAGAACCAGTGGCGATCGCCCCGCCTCATCTCGACGTAGAACTGGTCGCCCTGCGTCGCCACACGCACGTCGCGCGGGGGCACGAGGTCGGCCGTCGCGTCGGCCTCGCGGACGACGTCGACGAGATAGACCCGCTCGACCGGCTCGGCATGCACGACCTCGGCCACCTGGATCACGTGCGCCGCGCTGGCGGCACCGGCGGGGTCCCGCAGGGCGACGCCGATGATGCTCGTGGCGAGCCCCACGACGGCGGCTCCCGCCCAGCCGAGGGTGTGCCAGCGTCGCGCGTTGGCCCGCGGAGGGGAATGGCGGGGGCGGGAGCGGCCGGTCAGGCTCGTCATGCCGGCCATGCCGGTCATGCCGTTCATGCCGGTGATGGCCGCGCTGCGTGCGTCGTCGGTGGCCTGAGTCTCGGCGGCCCGAACCTGCGAGCCTGGCTCGCCATCGGCCACGACGTCGACCAGAGCCGAGAGAGACTCCGAGCCCAGTTCGTCACGAAGCAGCGAGTCGAGGAGGAGCTGCTCGACGAGCGTCTCCCGGTCGGCGGGCGAGGCCCGCAGCAGGTCGGCCAGCTCGGCGGAGACGTCGTCTGTAGGATCACCGTCACCGTCGATGAGCCGCGCGACGATCTCCTTCTGACGCTGGCCGCGGTCGCGAGGATCTTCGGGGCTGCCGGTCTCGTTCATGGCGCGTCTCCCGCCATCGCGAGCCGGCCCTCGATGCACGACTGCAGGGCCGCGCGGATCCGATAGAGCGTCTGCCGCAGTGAACCTGCCGGTCGGCCGATCGATTGCGAGATCGCCTCGACCGACTGACCGGCGGCGTAGCGCAGCTCGAGAAGCTGCCGCTGCGGTGGAGAGAGCTTCTCGAGGCAGGTGCCGAGGGCTGCGCGGCGGCGGTCAAGGTCGCGGAGCTTCGCCGAGGCGGCCTCGGCGAGTTGCTCGAGGAGGGTGTCGTCGAAGACCAGCCGCTCGCGACCGTAGCGACGGATCTGGTTGAACGCCTTGTAGCGGGCCACCTGGCTGGCCCATGCCCAGAAGTCGGTGCCGGGCACGAAGTCGCCGGCCTTCTGCCAGAGCACGGTGTTGATCTCCTGGAGGAGGTCGTCCACGTCGCTCGGCCGCACGAGCAGGCAGCGCAGAAACCCCCGCAGCCGGGCCTGATGGCGGGCGATCTCGGTCACGACGAGCGTGCGGTCGGCATCCTCGGCCATACGACCTCTCCAAGCAGCGGATGTCGTCATGCGGTGCGGTGTCAACATCGCCCGGTCGCCTCTCCCCGGGCGGGGGTCGTGTCGACCGGTCGGGCAGGCACGCA
>DNLZ01000187.1 GCA_003488325.1 Planctomycetaceae bacterium | reverse complement strand
CTCGCCCTGTTTTTCGGCGACATCCTCAAGAACTTCATCCCCGAGCAGGCCGCGGTGGCCGGCTACGCGCTCGGGGGGATCCTGCTCCTCGGCGTGGCCGTGATGACGAAGTTCTCGATCGGCTCGCTGCTCCTCTTCATCCTGTTCGTCACCCACGCCCTCGTCGGTGCGGTCGAACTGGGCACCGACAGCTGGATTCAGAACATCACCGGCAACCTCTTCACGTCCGAGCAGGGCAAGTGGCTCTTCATCTGGACCTCGGTGATCATGTTCGGCCTCCGCTTCTGCGCACACTTCATCGAGACGAAGGTCGGGCTCTCGCCGATCGGGCTGCTCCTGGTCTCGTCGATTCTCGCGTTCCTCGGGCTGCGCTTCGCAAGCGGGATGGACAGTTTCCCGGCGGCCCTGGCCGCCCTGGGGATCTACGCCGTGGGCAAGACCTTCTTTTGGCCGACGATGCTCGCCGTGGTGGGCGATCGCTTCCCACAGACCGGTGCGGTGGCGATGTCGATCATGGGCGGGATCGGCATGCTCTCGGCGGGGCTGATCGGCGGCCCTGGGCTCGGCTACTGCAAGGATCGATTTGCCGGCGAGGCGCTCGGGAAGGCCGCCGATGCGGCGGTGCACGCCGAGTTTCGCGCGGAGACCCCGAGTCGGTTTCTCAACATCCCCGCGACGGAGGTGTTCGGGCTCGACGGGCCGAAGGTGGCCGCAGCCCGGAAGGCGGGCGACTCCGGCACGCCCGCGCAGCAGGCTGCCGTCCAGGCCGACCAGCAGGGTGACCGTGACACGCTCAAAATCGATTCCTTCATACCGGCGACCATGGCCGTGATCTACCTGGGCATGCTGGCGTACTTCGCCAGCATCGGCGGCTATCGCCGCGTCGAGATGAAGGGCTGACGCGGGCCCACGTCGAGCGTGGCCCCCGGACCGGTCGAAGCGCGAATGCCGCCCGGCAGGTCACGCGAGGAGGCCGCCCGGTCCTCGCGGGCAGCCGCGCCCAGCAGCCGAACGAGCGTGCGGTAGTGGGCCTCGGTCATGTCACGCTGCGGCCAGCCCTCGCGACGCCAGAGGGCGACGAAGATCTCGGCCACGAGCGGGGGTGCGAGGTTGGAGAGATCACGGGTGCGGAGGCGGATCGCGCCGTCGGGCAGGCGTTCCGCATGCCGGTCGAGCAGATAGCCGGCGGCCGACGCGAGGGCGTCGGCGACGCCGGCCGCCTGCACGCCCAGCCGCACGAGCGCGGCGGTGCTCGCCGGATACGGACCGGCCGCACATCGGCTGAGGATCTCGTGCCGGAGAAAGTTCCGTGCACGGGCGGTGTCGGTATTCGTCACGTCCTCCGCCCAGGTCTGCCCGACGTGCGCGAGAAAGCGGCGCATCGTGGCGCGTGAGACGGTGAGCAGCGGTCGCACGAGCGAGATTCCGTCGGCAAGCGCCCGCGTCCGCCGCATCCCGGCCAGACCCGCCACGCCGGTGCCGCGCAGCACGCGGTGCAGGATCGTCTCCGCCTGATCATCCGCCGTGTGTGCGACGAGCACGTGAGGCGCGCCCGTCTCCCGGGCCACGTCCGCCAGGAAGCCGTAGCGAAGACGCCGGGCGCGGCCCTCGAGACCTTCACCCCGCACGGCCGCGGGATCGCGCACCGTCAGCCGACGCCACGTGACGGGGACGCCGATGCCCTCGGCCAGACGGGTGACGAAGGCCCGGTCATCGGGCGCCTCCGGCCGCAGATCATGCTCCGCGTGCGCCACCACGAGCCGCCGTCCGACCGCGGGGCCGATCTGGAGGAGCCCCAGCAACAGTCCCACGCTGTCGGCTCCGCCGGACACCGCGACCACGACCGGACTCGATGGCGTTCCCAGCCACGCGGGCTCCGCCGAGAGGGCGGCGAGCACCGCGGCGGTGGCGCAGTCGAGCGGGGATGCTTCGCCGGCTGACACTCCCATCGCACTCCGGTGACGATCCGACCCTGGGCGACACGCGGCCGCGTTCCCGAGTGTCGCACACCGACGCCGCTCGAAAAACGGCTGCACGACCCGCGAAAACGGGATTGAGAGGACGCGACCCCGCCGCTACCGTCCCCTCGACGCCCCATCGGACCGCCCCCCACACCGAGGAACGTGCCATGTTCCACACCCTGCCGCGCGGCCTCGTGGCGCTCGCGCTGCTGCCGCTGCTGTCGGGTTGCTCCACGCTGCTCACGGTCGCCTACCTCGTGCGCCCCAACGACGTCCCGGCGGAATACGCGGGCCTGAAGGGGTCGCACGTGGCCGTCGTGTGCCGTCCGATCGTCGAGCTCGAGTTCAGCGACGCAGGGTCGGCACGTGAGCTCGCCGGCGTGGTGGACCAGCATCTCCGGGACAAGGTGCGCGGGATCAACGTCATCGGTCAGCACGAGGTCGCCCGCTGGCTCGACGAGAACGCGTGGGTCGATTATCCGGCCCTCGGCGCGTCGCTCGACGCCGATTACGTCGTGGGCATCGACCTCGAGCAGTTCCGGCTGTTCGAGGGATCGACGCTCTACCGCGGCAAGGCCGCCGTCACCGTGCGCGTGTTCGACGTGAAGACCGGGGACGTCGCGTTCGAGAAGCGCATCGACGATTTCTCATTTCCGGTCAACGGCGCGATCCCGACCTCCGACCGGACCGAGGCCGAGTTTCGCTCGATGTTCCTCACGATTCTCGGCCAGCGAATCGCCCGCTCGTTCCACGCGTACGAGAGCCGCGACGTCTTCGCGGAGGACAGCTTGACGTTCTGACTTCACGTGCGACGAGCCATCC
>DNLZ01000053.1 GCA_003488325.1 Planctomycetaceae bacterium | reverse complement strand
TCGGGCTTCGGCACGACGTTCGTCGACGAGGTGGCCGGCCCGGGCGATCCGGGGCTGCCCGCGCAGCTGTCCGAGGCGTGGCTGCAGGCCCGCTGGCTCCGCAAGGTGGGCCGGCGACTCGGCGTCGATCTCGCGGTCTCGCCGGGCTGGTACTCCGATCTCGTCGCGGACATCCCGCAGGCACTGCGGATCACGGGCCACGGCTTCGGTGCATGGGAGGCGCGAGACGACCTCAGGATCGTGGCGGGTGTGATCTACCTCGACCGCTACGACGTCAATCTCCTGCCGGCCGGCGGTGTCTTGTGGACGCCGGGCGAGGATCGGCGGTTCGAGCTGATCTTCCCGCGGCCGCGGCTCGCGTGGCGGGTCGCGGAAACCGCGCGCGCCGCGCAGTGGGCCTACGTCGCCGGGGAGTTCGGCGGCAACCAGTGGGCGGTGCGCCGCGACAGCGGCGTCGAGGACGTCGTGGTCTATCACGACTACCGGCTGCTCGTGGGCTGGGAACGCAGGCCTGCCAACCTCGGCGCGAGCTGGCGCGTGGAGACCGGCTGGGTCACCGGCCGGCTCGTCGAGTACTACCTCACCGACTCCGGTGCGGTGCGACCGTCCGACACGTTTCTCGTGCGGGCGGGGCTGTGGTACTGACGCGCCGCTGCGTCAGTCGCACTGCTCGCAGGTGCCCTTGAGGAGCACCTCGCTCACCGAGCGGATGCCGCGGCGCCGGCTCCCGGTCACGTCGGCCTTCTTCACGGACCTGCCCGCCGGCCCGGCACCGGGCTTCGGTGTGATCGCGACGTCGACATCGTCGAGGCACGAGACCTCGCCGCACGAGGTGCAGAGAAAGTGCGGGTGCTCCGCGACGCCACCGTGCCGCATCTCGAACCGCCAGACGTGGTCGCCGAGCTCGACGCGCGAAAAGATTTTCGCCTCGGTGAGTTCGGTCAGGTTGCGGTAGATCGTGGCGCGGTCGAAGCCGCGGTCGGCGAGGGCATCGGCCACCTCGGCGTGGGTCCGCGGGCCGCCCACCGCCATGATGTGCTCGAGCACGGCGACCCGCGCCGGGGTGCACCGCAGCCGGGCCTGGCGCAGCAGGCTGCGAGCGGCGTCCGACGGGTGTTTCTTGGGCGCTCCCACGCCGCCGAGTGTACCACCGTGCGTACCGTGTGCGTCACGCAGTGGCTGCGGGCCGTCAGGTGGCGGCGACCCCGGCCAGCACGTCACACACCGCCGCCATGAATGCGGGCAGGTCGGCGGGGCGACGGCTCGAGACGAAGTGCCGGTCGACCACCACGGGCTCGTCGGACCAGATCGCCCCGGCATTGATCAGGTCGTCCTTGATTCCCGGGCTGCCGGTGACCCGGACACCGCGATAGACACCCGCGGAAATCGGGATCCATCCGCCGTGGCAGATCGCCGCCACGAGCCTTCCCTGCGAGGCGAAGTCGCGCACGACCGAGAGCACCTTGGGGTCGCGTCTCAGCGCGTCGGGCATCCACCCGCCGGGGATGACGATGCCGTGGAAGTCGGCCGCCTCCATGTCGGCCAGGGAGGCATCGCTCGGGCAGGGATAACCATGCTTGCCGCGGTAGGTGCGACCCGCCAGCATCCCGGCGACCGTCACGTGCCCCCCCGCTTCCTCGATCCTGAGCTTCGGGTACCAGAGCTCGAGATCCTCGTAATCGTCCCCCACGAGCGTGAGGACGCGGACTCCGTCGAGCGGGCGGTGGGCTGCCATCGAGCCTGTGAATGAAGGTGGGAACGACCCTGGGAACGAGGTGGTCATGGGTGGTGCTCCTGCCGGCGTGGC
The DNA here is from genome assembly GCA_003488325.1 of Planctomycetaceae bacterium. Taxonomy (GTDB): domain Bacteria; phylum Planctomycetota; class Planctomycetia; order Pirellulales; family UBA1268; genus QWPN01. The sequence continues at coordinate 8,281 of DNLZ01000053.1, read as the reverse complement.
GTGAGGGGGCGGTCGATCTCGCTCGGGCGTGTTGGCCGGTCACATTTCGGTCCGTCGCGACCATTGTCGCAGGCGGGCGACACGCGGACGACGACACCCCCTCGCGAGAGCGGATCGGCCGATCGGCCCGGCCCGGCGTCGAGAGGGTGTTTCAGGCCGCTTTTTCGCCCACCGGCGCTGTTCCCGGGGACGACCCTTGACTCACCTGACCCTCACGCTACATTCACGCCCCGGCCCACAGGAAGGGGTCGTGGCTCCGGCAACCACAACATCTTGCGATAGCACGCAGACGGACCTGCTTTCTCGAGATCGCCCGGGCTCCAGCCCGCACCGTCACCGGACCCCGACCCCTGTCCTTCTGGAGGAAGCAGTCTTCCAAAGCCGATGGTTGAGGATCATGTGTACGCAAGTATACTTTGAGAGTCCAAAGAGAGTCCGATACGCGAACGTCCCGAACGGAGGATGAACAGGATGACGCCCCACGACGCCTCAGCCACGCTGCCCGCGAATCCGGTCTCCTCGCAGGCTGCGGCCGGTTCCCGCGGGCCGGCAGCGGGTCGGACCCCTCTCGACGTGCGCCCCACGTTCTGCCCGGTCGACGTCGACAGCCCGTTCGACACGACGGAATGGGAGCTCCGCACCGCGGCGATCAAGGGGGAGGATGGCAAGGTCCTCTTCGAGCAGCCCGCCTGTGAGATTCCGGCCGCCTGGAGCCAGCTGGCGACGAACGTCGTCGTGAGCAAGTACTTCTACGGCGAGATTCACACGCCGGAGCGGGAGCACTCCGTCAAACAGCTCGTCCACCGCGTGGCGCGCACGATCGCCGACTGGGGAATCCGCGACGGCTACTTCCGCACGAAGGCCGACGGCGAGCACTTCTACCGAGACCTGGCCTGGCTCTGCATCCACCAGCACGGCGCGTTCAATTCGCCGGTGTGGTTCAACGTCGGCCTGCACGACCAGTACGGCGTGAAGGGCGCCCCATGCAACTGGCGCTGGAACGAGGCGACCCGCGACGTGGTGATGCCCGACAACCCCTACGAGTATCCGCAGGGCAGCGCCTGCTTCATCCAGAGCGTCAAGGACACGATGGAAGACATCATGGAGCTCGCGCGGAGCGAGGCGATGCTCTTCAAGTTCGGCTCGGGTACCGGCACCGACCTCTCCACGCTGCGGAGCCAGCGTGAGAAGCTCGCGGGGGGTGGGAAGCCCTCGGGCCCGCTGTCGTTCATGCGGGTCTACGACCAGGTGGCCGCGGTGGTGAAAAGCGGGGGGAAGACGCGGCGTGCCGCGAAGATGCAGTCGCTCAAGGTGCATCACCCCGACATCATGGAGTTCATCGAGTGCAAGGCGAAGGAGGAAAAGAAGGCGCGGGTGCTCATCGAGAAGGGAGGCTACGACGCCAACTTCAACGGTGAGGCCTACGCGTCGATCCTCTTCCAGAACGCCAACCTCTCGGTGCGTGTCACCGACGAGTTCATGGAGGCCGTCGAACGCAACGACACCTGGACCACCCGCTGGGTCACCGACTCGGCGAAGGCGGGGCCGAGCTTCAAGGCCCGCGACGTGCTCGGCCGAATGGCGGAGTGCGCCTGGCAGTGCGGCGATCCCGGGGTGCAGTACGACACGACGATCAACCGCTGGCACACCTGCCCCAACTCGGGGCGGATCAACGCGAGCAATCCGTGCAGCGAGTACATGTTCCTCGACGACACGGCGTGCAACCTCGCGAGCGTGAACCTCATGAAGTTCCGCAAGCCCGATGGCGTCTTCGACGTCGAGCGGTTCGCCGCCGCGTGCCGGATCTTCTTCGTCGCGCAGGAGATCCTCGTGGACCACGCGAGCTATCCCACCGAGCGGATCGCCCGCAACAGCCACCTCTTCCGGCCGCTGGGCCTCGGCTACTCGAATCTCGGCAGCCTGCTCATGGCCGAGGGTCTCGCGTACGACAGTGCGGCCGGTCGGGGTCTCTGCGGAGCCCTGACGGCGCTCCTGCACGGAGCCGCCAACCGCACCAGCGCCGAGCTTGCGGCGGCGGTCGGTCCCTTCGAGGGCTTCGCCGCCAATCGCGAGCCGATGCTCCAGGTGATGCAGATGCACCGCGACGCGGTGGAGCAGATCGACGCCGCCTGCCCGCGATACCTCCACGACGCCGCGCGGCGGATGTGGGACGAGGTGCTGGCCGGGGGTCGGCAGCACGGGTACCGCAACGCCCAGGCCACGGTGCTCGCGCCGACCGGCACGATCTCCTTCCTCATGGACTGCGACACGACGGGCATCGAGCCCGACATCGCGCTCGTCAAGTACAAGCAGCTTGCCGGTGGAGGCATGCTCAAGATCGTCAACCAGACCGTCCCGCTGGCCCTGCGGACGCTCGGCTACCAGGAGCCGGCGATCGAGGCGATCCTCGCCTTCATCGACAAGAACGACACGATCGAGGGCGCGCCGGGCCTGCGGTCCGAGCACCTGCCGGTGTTCGACTGTGCGTTCAAGCCGCGGCTCGGCGAGCGCAGCATCGCGTGGGAGGCCCACGTGAAGATGATGGCTGCGGCCCAGCCATTCCTCTCGGGCGCCATTTCGAAGACGGTGAACATGCCTCGGGAGACGACGCCCGAGGACATCGCGCGGGCGTACGCCGAGGGCTGGCGGCTCGGACTCAAGGCGCTCGCGATCTACCGCGACGGCTCGAAGGAGAGTCAGCCGCTCTCCACCAGCACCGAGGGGGACAAGGCGGCGGCGAAGGCGACGCCGGCGCCGCGGCGCGAGCGGCTGCCCGACACCCGCCGCAGCGTGACGCACAAGTTCAACGTCGGTGGCCACGAGGGCTACATCACGGTGGGCCTCTACGACGACGGCCGGCCGGGCGAGCTCTTCATCACGATGGCGAAGGAGGGCAGCACGATCGGTGGCCTGATGGATGCGTTCGGCACGTCGGTGTCGATGAGCCTCCAGTACGGCGTGCCGCTCGAGGTGTACGTCAAGAAGTTCTCGCACACGCGCTTCGAGCCCTGGGGCTACACGAAAAACCCCGACATCCCCGTGGCCAAGAGTCTCGTTGATTACCTCTTCCGCTGGATGGGAACGCAGTTCCTTCCCGGCTACCGGGAGGCGAATCGCCCGGGAGGCTACGAGGCGGGTGGCGACGAGCCATCGGGCGAGGGGGATACGGAAACGGAGCGGAAGCCCGCCGCCACGACGGCGCGCGGGCTGGTCGGTGGCCACGGAGTGGCCGGCGGCAACGGCAGCGCGGGCTCCCCGGCCAAGGCGACCACGACGGGCACGAACGGGACGGTGGCGAACGGCGCGAGTGGTGAGCCGAGTCGTGGGCGCCATCCGGCGCGGGGCGGGACGAAGCCCGCCGGGCGCGGTGCGGACGGTGGCGTCGCCGTGGCGGGTGGCGAGAAGCTGCTCGAGCGGGCGGGTGTGCGGATGGCGGTCGACCCGGCCGCCAGTGCCGCCGACCGCGAGCTGCAGTTTGCGACGTTCCAGATCGACGCGCCGGCCTGTGACAACTGCGGCGCGATCACCGTGCGGAACGGCAACTGCTACCTCTGCCACAACTGCGGCAACTCGATGGGCTGTTCATGACGCGCCGAGCGTGTGCATGACACGCCGAGCCGGCTGCGGGCTCATCCCCGCGGCCGGCGGCCGACGAGAAACGCCGTGCGGACGGGTCCCTTGCCCTTCACCACGATGTCGCCACGGTCGACGATGTCGAAGGCATCACCGAGCCGGGCCGCCGTCGTGGCGGTCAGATGGACGCGGCCCGGCTCCCCGTGCGACTCCATGCGGCTGGCGAGATTCACCGTGTCTCCCCACAGGTCGTACGCAAATCGATCGCGGCCAATGACGCCCGCGACGACCGGACCCGTGTGCAGGCCGATGCGGAGGCGGGTGGGCAGCTTACGGCGCGTCGCCAGCTCGTCGAACGCCCGGACGAGCTCGAGCGCCAGGTCCGCCATGGCCTCCACGTGATCGGGCCGTGGCTCCGGAAGCCCCGCGACGGCCATCCACGCGTCACCGATCGTCTTGATCTTCTCGATCCCGTGCGTCGCCGCGAGCTCGTCGAAGCGGGCGAAGATCTCGTCGAGGAGTTCGACGATCTCCCGGGGCGAGCACCGACTCGTGAGCTCCGTGAAGCCCGACATGTCGGCGAAGAGGACGGTGACGTCGGCGTGCACGTCGGCGATCACCTGCGGACCGCTCTTGAGCCGCTCGGCGATCGCGTGCGGCAGGACGACATGCAGGAGCCGCTCGGACCGCTCGCGCTCCCGGGCCAGATCGGCGTTGGCCTGCTCGAGCGCGGCGAAGGCGGCGTTGCGCTCGAGGAGCCGCGCGTGCGCCTCGGAGTGCATCCGCACGCGTGCGGCGAGTTCGATCGGATCGGGAAGCTTGACGAGGTAGTCGGCCGCCCCGCCCGCGAGCAACGCGGCCTTCACCGCCGGTTCCTCGACCGCCGAGAGGACGATCACCGGCACGTGGGCGGTCTCGGGCAGGGCGCGGAAGCGTCGCACCATCTCGGCCCCCTCGACGTCCGGCATGACGAGATCCTGCAGGATGACCGTCGGCCCGAAGGAGATGGCGGCCTGCAGGGCCGAGGCGGCATCGCGCCGAAACTGCACCTCCATGTCCGCCTGCCCGGCGAGCATCCGCTGCACCGAGGTGCCGATGAGCGCCTGATCGTCCACGACGAGCACGCGATGCCGCGGGCCGACGGGTGCTGCGGCGCTACCAGCGGACGCGGCGCTCATGCGGGTCTCGTCAGACGGCGACCGACGCGACACGTGCCGCCCTGATGCGGGCACGCGCGGCCGACGGGGTGGGCCGGCGCGGTCCGTCGTGGGACGGACATGCTGCCGGCGGCGGGCAGTATAGTGGTCCCGTCCCGGGTCGCTTCCGTTTCGCCGGCTCGGCTGCTGCCGTGGAGCGGCTCATGCGCGTGCGTCTCCTTCCCTCGTCATGCGGTCGGCCGGAAGCGGGTCCACAATTCCTGTCCAGTTATCTCGTCGATGATGCGGTCGTGATCGACGGCGGGTCGATCGGCCTGCAGGCGGACCTGGAGCTGCAGCGGCGCGTGCGTCACGTGTTCCTCACGCACGCGCACCTCGATCATCTCGCCAGCCTGCCGTTGCTCCTCGAGAACGCCTACGTGCCGGGACCCCACTGCGTGGAGGTGCTCGCGTCGGCCGGCGTGCTCGAGGCCGTGCGCCGCGACCTGCTCAACGACCGGATGTGGCCCGATTTCTTCGCGCTCTCGACGGCCGGCGACCGGTTCCTCACCGCCACCACCATCGAGCCGCTCGTGACCGTCGAGCGGGCGGGGTTGCGGATCACACCGGTGCCCGTGTCGCACTGCACCGAAACGCTCGCGATGGTCGTGGACGACGGGACGTCGTGCGTGGCGTTCGCCGCCGACACCGGCCCGACGGAGCTGCTCTGGTCGCATCTCGCGGACCGCACCAACGTCCGGGCCGTGTTCCTCGAATGCAGCTTCCCCGAATCCCTCGAGCGCCTGGCGACGGCCTGTGGCCATCTCTCGCCGGCCACCTTCGCGACACAGGTCGCGCGGCTCGCCCGCGGGGTCCGCACGCTCGTGGTGCACCGCAAGGCGGCGCACACCGCGACGATCGCCGCCGAGTTGGCCGCCCGCGCGCTGCCCGGGGTTGAATTGGCCGAAGCGGGACCGATCTACGACCTGTGACGCGCGGTGCGCCCGCCGGGCGGGGCGTCGAGCGGGACGCATCGCCCCTGGAACCCCATGCGGTCGGTATGATGCGGCGCGGGAAGGACGGAAGACGCGGTGGATCGCGAAGACACCATGACGGAGCCATCGGGGGGAGCGATGCACGAGCGGACCTGTGCGACCTGCCGCTATTGGCGCACGGCCGGCCGGGGCGACATGGTGCGTCCCGAGCTGGGTGCGGGCTGGGGACAGTGTCGGCGGATGCCGCCGGCGCTCCCGGTCGTCCGGGACGACAAGCTCCTGCTCGTGGGCCTGTGGCCGCATACCGAGGAGGGTGACTGGTGCGGCGAGTGGCAGGGTGGGGACGCAGCGTGATCGAGCATCGCCCGGATCGCCATCCATGGCCGACGTGACCGACCTGCTCGCGCGGCTCGTGGCCATCGACAGCGTCAACCCGGCATTCGGCGGACCCGGCGAGGCGGGCGTCGCGGCCGCGGTCGAGCGATATTTTGACGAGGTCGGGCTCGAGACGTTCAGGCAGCGCGTCCAGCCCGGCCGCGAGAACGTCGTCGCCGTGCTTCCGGGGCGCGATCGAGCCCGCCGGGTCGTGCTCGAGGCGCACATGGATACGGTTTCGGTCGCGGGCATGGCCATTCCGCCGTTCGAGCCGGTGGTGCGCGACGGTCGCCTGCACGGTCGGGGTGCGTGTGACACGAAGGCCGGACTGGCGGCGATGATGCAGGCGGTGGCGGACCTGCACCGCGAGGGAACCGTGCCTCCCTGCGATGTCTGGATGGCGGCCGTGGTCGACGAGGAGCACGTCTTCACGGGGGTGCTCGCGCTCGTCGCCGGACTCGTCGCCGAGGCCGCGGTCGTGGCCGAACCGACCTCCCTGCGGATCGTGACGGCCACCAAGGGCGTGCTGCGGTTCCGGATCACGGTGCACGGACGCGCGGCGCATTCGTCGCGTCCGGAGCTGGGTGCGAGCGCGATCTCGGCCGCCGCCCGCCTCGTGCTCGCGCTCGACGAGGCGCACGGGGCGCTCGGTCGTGACCGGCATCCACTGCTCGGCGCGGCCACCGGTTCGGTGGGAACGATCGCCGGAGGCGTGCAGATCAACATCGTGCCCGAATCGTGCACGCTGGCCGTCGATCGCCGGCTGCTCCCCGGCGAGTCGGCCGCCGCCGTGCTCGGGGAGTACCGCCGGCTCGTCGAGCGGGTGCTGGGCGACGGCCCCTGCCGCGCGACCGTGGAGCCGCCGCTCCTCGTCGATGAGGCGCTCGAGACGGACTCGTCCGCGCCGATCGTGGAGGCGGCGAAGGCCGCCGCCGCCGGCCTCGGCCTCGAGCCGGCGCCGCTCGGCGTGCCGTACGGGAGCGATGCGAGCAAATTCTCGCGGCACGGCGTCCCCGCGGTCGTGTTCGGCCCGGGCAGCATCGACCTGGCCCACGCGGCCGACGAGTGGGTGCCGGTGGACGAGGTCTCGCAGGCCGTGCAGTTTTATCGTGAGTTTGTCCTGAGGATCGGAGCCTGAGGGCGTCGTGGCGATGGCATGGGCACCACCCGGTGCCAGCCTGCAGCGTTCGGGAGCGGGGCAGGCTGCGATCTGACCGAGCGATCTCTGGAGGGTCTTCACGATGCACATGATCGGCCGTCGCGCGCTCTTGAGAACGGTCGGCCCAGGCTCCCTCGCGGGCGCCGCGTTGGCAGCCTGCGGTGCGGCACCGGCGACCGCGCCGGCCGGATTCATCGACGCGCACGTCCATGTCTGGACGCCGGACGTGGACGGCTATCCGCTCGCCCCGGGCTCGACGGCTCGAGACATGGCCCCGCCGAGTTTCACGGACGCCGAACTGCTCGCGATCTGCCGACCGCTCGGCGTCGGGCGGGTGGTCCTCATCCAGATGAGCTTCTACGGCTTCGACAACTCCTACATGCTCGACTGCATGGAACGGCATCCCGGCGTCTTCGGTGGCGTCGCGATCGTCGACCATGACGCGGCCGATCTGGCGGCGACGATGCGCCGCCTCGCCGGTCGGGGCATCCGCGGCTTCCGGCTGTACGCCAGCCGCGCACGCGCGGAAGCGTGGCACGAGTCCCCCGGCCTCGAGCGCATGTGGTCGCTCGGGGCCGACGACGGACTCGCCATGTGCCTGCTCGCCGACCCCGATGCCCTGCCGGCGATCGACCGCATGTGCACGTCGCATCCCCGCACGCCGGTCGTGATCGATCACTTCGCGCGGATCGGAATGGGTGGTGCCGTGGACGGGCAGGCCCTCGACGCGCTCTGCGCGCTCGCACGGCACCGGCAGGTGCACGTGAAGACCTCGGCCTTCTACGCACTCGGTCGGAAGCGGCCCCCGTACGACGATCTTGCCGACATGGTCCGTCGCCTGCGCGACGCGTTCGGGGCGAGGCGGCTCATGTGGGCGACCGACTGTCCCTACCAGCTCGCGGTCGGTCAGGGGTACGAGCCATCGCTGGCCCTCATCCGCGACCGGTGTGATTTTCTCTCGGACGCCGAGCGCGCCGACGTGCTCGGCGGTACGGCGGCACGGCTCTTCTTCTGAGCCCCGACCGGTGCGCCTCGGACATCTC
>DNLZ01000203.1 GCA_003488325.1 Planctomycetaceae bacterium | reverse complement strand
GGCGGCGGCGCGATGGTGGGCTCGCCGCTCGCTGACCGGTTGATGCGACACTTCGCCGGCCCGGATTCGGTCGGTGTCTGGCAGACGTTCCTCGTCCTGGCGGGGCTCTCGTTCCTCTTCATGATGATCGGCGCCTTCGCCTACCGGGTGCCGCCCGATGGCTGGACGCCGCGTGCTCGGGGCGGTGCAGCCGGGCGACCGCGGGCCACGGCGACTCGTCCGGTGCAGCGTTCCTTCACGGCGGCCGAGGCGTGTCGCACGCGCCAGTTCTGGCTGGTGTGGCTCGTGCTCTGCCTGAACGTGTCGGCCGGCATCGGCGTGATCGGCATGGCGTCGCCCATGCTGCAGGAGATCTTCGGCGGCCGCCTGCTCGGCGTGGATGTGCCCTTCGAGCGGCTCGACGCGTCGCAGCTCGCCCGCGTGGCCGCGATGGGGGCGGGCTTCACGGGCCTCCTCAGCCTCTTCAACATCGTCGGGAGATTCTTCTGGTCATCGCTCTCCGACATGCTCGGCAGGCAGGCGACGTACGCCGTGTTCTTCGTGCTCGGGGCGGCGCTGTATGCCGCCGTGCCGGCCGTCGGGCGTGCGGGTGACGTCGGACTCTTCTGCGCGGTGTTCTGCGTGATCCTGACGATGTATGGCGGCGGCTTCGCGGCGATCCCCGCGTACCTCGCCGACCTCTTCGGCACCGGTTTCGTCGGGGCCATCCACGGTCGGCTTCTCACCGCGTGGAGCGCGGCGGGCGTGGTCGGCCCCGTGCTCGTGAACTACGTCAACGAGCAGCAGCTCCGCGCGGGCGTGCCGCGAGCCGCGGCCTACGACCGCACGATGATGATTCTCGCGGGTCTGCTCGTGGCAGGTGCAATCTGCAACGCCTTCGTGCGGGCGGTGCCCGCGGCCGACTCGGAAGCGTGCGACGGGACCGACGCGGGACCTGCGGTCGAGGACGCACGGCATGCGGCGAAGGACGGTGTCGTGAGTCCGGCGGCAGCTGCCCACGGACCGGCGGCGGTGCGGCTCGCGGCCTTCTGGCTGCTCGTCACCCTCCCGCTCGCCTGGGGCCTTCTGGCCACGATCCGTCAGGCCGCGGTCCTCTTCGGCTGAGACCCGGCAACTCCTTCGGCCGGACGAGCAGGCGGATCCGAGCCGCCCGCGCCGGGGCCTCGAGCGAGTCGCCCGAGTCGCCTCACCTCACGGCTCACCGCTCCCGTGGCAGCTCGCCGGTGGCGGCCAGGGCGGCCAGCGCGTAGGCGGTGCCGCTGTAGGTGATGAAGTGCCAGGAGTCGGTGTTGAGCGAACGCGTCCACCAGCGGCCGGAGTCGCGCTGATTCGCCTTCAGCCAGGCGATGCCGCGCTGGAGTCGCGGGTCGGTCGCCTCGACGCCGGCCGAATGCAGCACGAGCACGGCGAGACCGGTCTGGTGCCCGTCGCTCGGCGGGTCGGTGAACTCCGGCTCATCGCGGAGTTTCGCCGCACGGTTGCCACCACCCCATGCCTCGGGCGACGCGAACGTGCGAATCGACCAGCCACCGTCGGCACGTTGATGCCGCCAGATCATGTCGACCAGTTCGGCCCGCTGCCCGCTCGGCAGCAGATCGGGGAGGCGGGTCGAGGCCCAGAGGAGCAGCACCCGCCCGTAGTCGTGGGGCGGAGGCGTCTCCCGCAGGTAGGTCTCGAGGCGGCCGACGGACCGCCGTGCGTCGTCGTCGATCGTCGCAAGCCAGCCCGGCGCGGTCCCGACGGCCATCGCGGCGACGGTCGCCTCGTGGTAGGCGTCCGATTCGAACGGCGGCCAGCAGTCGAGCGAGCCCCACGTGCCCGATTCGAGCTGCAGGTCGAGCATGAGGCCGAGCGCCGTGTCGGTCTGCGGCGAGAGTGAGCCGGTCACGTGGGCGTCCCATTCGGCGAGCCCGGCGGCCAGATAGATGACCTGTCCGGGCCGTGTGCTCTTCTGCAGCGAGGCACGGTCCATCTTTTCGAAGGTGGCCAATTGGGCGACGTGGAACTCGCGCTGCGCCGGAGCCGGCGGGCCGAAATGGGGCGTGAGCGAAGGACGAATCTGCATGTACGTGCCGTTCGTATGGCAGGCGATGCACGTCCGGGCGCCCGACCAGGCCTTCGTACCCTGTTCGAGGTGTTCGAGCGCCCGCGCCGCCTCGGCCTCCGGCAGTCGCGGCTCGTCGGCCGTCGCGGCCGCCACCGCGATGTCGCCGAACTCGTACTGCGGCTTGGCCTCCGCGGCGATGAGCAGGCCGATCGGGCACGCTGCCACGAGCGCGACAAGCGCGCATGCGGCATGCGCATGATGTGCTCGGCCACCGAGACGAGCCATGGTGTGATCTCCAGGACGTGGAGCAGGGGGCGTCTCCGGGCTTTCTCCCGGAGGCGGGGTCACGGAACGAGCGAGTAGACCGCCAGCGAATCCTGATCCCGCAGGTACAGCTTGCCGGCGTGCACCACGGGATGCGGCCAGGCGGGCCGGTCGCTGCGATTGCCCGGCATGAACCGGCCCTTTTCGACGTACTCCCGCGGGCTGGCCTCGACGAGGGCGACCGATCCCTCCTCGCCGCGCAGGATGACGTGGCCGTCGGCGTAGACGACGGCACCCTTGCCGACCGAGCGATTCTTCCAGGCCACCTTGCCGGTCTCCAGCGCGAGGCATGTGAGGACGGCCTCGTCGGTGCCGTAGAGATGATCGCCGTCGATCACCATGCCGCCGTGGTGGCTCTTCATTTCCTTCGTCTGGTAGACCCGGGTCGCGGTGACGCCGCCGCGGCCGCCGCCGAGTTTCACGAGCGCGCCGCCCGTGCCATAGCCCGAGGCGCTGAAGACGTGCCCGCGCCATTCGAGCGGCGACGAACAGTTCGCCGTGCCGTTCGCGGAGCCATCATCGCCCCACAACACGGCTCCCGTGTCCGCCCGCACGCCCACGACGCCGGTGTGCACGAAGTTCACCACCTGTCGCACGCCCCCGGTCTCGACGAGGATGCACGACGCGTACGCCGCCTGCGGATTGCCCGGCACCGCCGCCCGCCAGATCGTCTTGCCGGTCTTGGCATCGAGGGCCGCGAGGGTCGCACTGCTGCCGCCGGGCGTCACGATCACGCGGTCGCCGTCGATGAGCGGCGATTCGCTGATGCCCCAGGTGATGTTGCGGGCGCCGAACGTCTCGAGGATGTTGCCGCCCCAGAGCACACGGCCGTTGGCGAGGTCGAGGCAGGCCAGATCGCCGTTGGCGCCGAGCGCGTAGACTCGGTCTCCGTCGATCGTGGGTGTGCCGCGCGGGCCCGCCCCCATGCCGTCGGGGCGGGTGCGGCCGATGCGGGTGGCCCATCGCTGGGCGAGGGACTTCTCGTCGAGGCAGATCACGAACTCGTCGTCGCCCCGGGACCCCATCGTGAGGATGTTTCCCGCGGCGATCGAGACGCTCGAGTAGCCGAGGCCGAGGTTGGAGGCGACTCCGACGAGTGGCGGTCCACCCTCCGGCCACGACGTCACGAGTCCCGTGTCGGCCGCGCGGCCGTCGCGATTCGCCCCGCCATACTGCGGCCAGCCCCCTGCGGCGGCCCGTTGGCTCGTCCGCGCGGCGTCGCGCGGTGGCTTGCCTGCACGCACCGCGGTCACGACGCCGTCGCCATCGGTCGTGAGCGTCACCGTCTGGCCCGCGACGAGGGCGTCGAGCGTGCCGGGCTTGCCGGAGACCTGGATCCGTGCGGTCTCCGCGACGGTGAACGACGCCGTCTCCTCACCGCGGCCGGTCACCTCGAGCGAGCGGGTCGACGCATCGACGGCGACGACCTTTCCGGTCACGGTCGCGGCATCCGCGATGCCGTGCCACACGATTGCCAGACCAGCGATCAGGCGGATCGAGTGGCGTGTCAGATGCGCGGTCGCGGTCATGCCGGTGGCTCCTTCTGGACTCCCCAAATCCCGTCAGATTACCGCGCCGGTCGATCCGTCGACTGCGCGGCCGTATGCTGCCTCCATCGATCGGGAACGACTCACCACCGGGCCAAGGGAGATCTGGCATGGCGAAGCGCAAGGGAAAGAAGTCGGCCCCCGGGGGCGGTCGCATCATCCTGCGGACCGGCGAGGCGCTCGTGGAGGCCGACGAAGCGTGGAGCGCGGCGGAGCCCGAGGTGGTGATCGGCGAGCTCGACGGACCGGTCGGCTACGCGATCGCCAACCTGATCGGCGATCAGACGAAGGGCCACTCGCGCGTCTTCGCGATCCTCAACTCCGATGTGCAGGTGCGGCCGGCGACGCTCATGGTGAGCAAGGTGACGGTGAACAGCAGTCGCTACACGAACATCCTCATGGGGACGGTGCAGGCGGCGATCGCCCATGGCGTGCTCGATAGCGTGCGCGCGGGAGACATCCCGAAAAAGAAGGCCAACGACCTCGGCATCATCGTGTCGGTCTGGCTCGATCCATCGATCGTCGAGGCGACGTACGATCCGGAGGTGCTCTTCCGCACCAACCGCGAGGCGACCGCGAAGGCGATCCACAAGGCGATGCATCACGAGCCCTCGATCGACTGGCTCCTCGAGCACCAGAGCAAGGTCACCCACTACTTCCACCAGCTGGCCGTCGAGGGAAACCTCGAGTGACCGGTGGCGGGTGTCATTCGCTCGCGGGCGGCCGTCGGGTCAGCGGCACCTGCACTTCGGCGAACTTGAGGAACCACGGCACGAACGGGCTGTTGTACGCGAGCATCCGCGGCGGACCCGCAGCCGACCATTCGGGGTGGGAGGCCAGCCAGGCCTCCAGCGTCGCCATGCCCTTGCGTACGGTGACCGCGCCGTAGGTGCCGCGGACGCCGACCGAGACCACCGTGATCTCCGGCACGTCCTCGACGACGACGCCGGGATCGGCCGGATCGGCTCCCGCGGCGCCGATGTTGGGGCGAGCGTAGAGGAATGCCATCGACTCGGCGCGTTCCGGGGTGGCACCCGGCTCGGACCATGCCATCGTCACGGGAGCCGTCATGGCGATGTCATTCCGATCGATGTGCCGGAAGAGCTTCATGAACATCTGGTCATCGCCGTCGCGCGCGGCCGTCGTGCGGGCGAGGCGGTGCGCGGGGTAGGTCTTCACGATCGCCATCCCGACGGGCCCCGGCGGCGGAAATCCCTCGGGCAGTTTGGCTTCGGAGATCATCATCGGCGTTTCCGTCGTGGCCGGGGCAGTCTGATCCCCGGCCGCACCGGGCGCGATCGAGGCGAGCCCGCATGCGAGGAGGGCGGCACGGACCCACCCACGGAGCGTCCTGCGGCGGCGTTGGAGCGGTGAAACGCGGTCGTCTGGCGGCCTCATCGCCTCACTCCTTG
>DNLZ01000511.1:4236-7684 GCA_003488325.1 Planctomycetaceae bacterium | reverse complement strand
CCCGGGGCTGGCCGAAGGGCACGCACGCGGCGCTCGGCGAAGCAGCCGACGCGGCCCTGGTCGCGCTCGTCGACGCGCTCCCGGCCGGCGCCCAGGGGCAGGTCGTCACGCTCGCCCAGCATGTCGGCAGCACGGCGCTCGACTCGAGGATCGGCCGGATCAGTGACGCGCTCGTGTCCACGATCGACGACCCGGCCAGGGCCGATGCCGAACGGATCGCCGCTGCGGAACGTCTCGTGCAGTTGCGGCCCGCCGACACCGCCGTCGTGGACGTCGTGATGCAGCGGGTCGGGGGACGATCGAGTCCCGAACTCTCCGCCGGATTCATCGCCGCGCTGGGTCTCTCGTCGGCCTCTGAGGCGCCGGTGGCGATCCTCGACCGCCTTGCCGCGCTCACGCCGCCGCTTCGCGAGGCTGCCGTGCGCACCGTGCTCGCCAATCGAGAGTGGGCGGTGCTGCTGGTCGATCGTCTCGAGCGCCGGAGCGTCGCGCTGGGAGACATTCCGCTCGCGGACCGGGCCAAGCTCACCGACCATCCCGACCGACGGCTGCGCGATCGTGCGAAGAAGGTGCTGGCCGCCGGCGGTGGACTGCCGAACGCCGACCGGCAGCGGGTCATCGACGAGATCCTCCCGGTCGTTCGTGGCGGCGGTGATGCCGACCGGGGGCGGGTCATCTTCAAGGAGCAGTGCGGCAAGTGCCACGTGCACTCGGGTGAAGGAGGCAGGGTGGGGCCCGAACTGACCGGCATGGCGGTGCATCCCGCGCACGAGCTGCTGATCCACATCCTCGATCCCAACCGTTCCGTCGAAGGCAACTACAGGGCCTACACCGTCGCGACGGAGGATGGGCGTGTGATGACCGGCCTCCTCGCGGCGGAAAGCCGCACCGCCGTCGAGCTGGTCGATGCGGAGGGGAAGCGGGTCGCGATCCAACGGTCCGAGATCGACGAGTTCCAGCCGTCACCGAACTCGCTGATGCCCGTCGGCTTCGAGAAGCAGATCAGGCCGGAGGGATTCGCCGATCTCCTCGCCTTCCTCACGAAACGCGGCCAGTTCGTGCCGCTCGGCCTCGAGAAGGTGGCCACGGCGGTGAGCACGAAGGGCATGTTCTACGATCCGCAGTCCGCCGTGGAGCGGCTCGTCTTCGCCGACTGGGGCCCGAAGGAGTTTCGCGGAGTGCCGTTCTCGCTGATCGATCCGCTCGGCCAGAGTGTGCCCAACGTGGTCATGCTGCACGGCCCCCAGGGGTATCTCCCGCCGACGATGCCGAGGAAGGTGTCGGTGCCCCTCGATGCCACGGTCCGCACGATCCATCTGCTCTCGGGTGTCGCCGGCTGGGGATTCCCGGCGGTCGGCCGGGGCTCGACGTCGCTCATCGTCAGGTTCGTGTATGCCGACGGGGCCGTCGAGGATCATCCGCTGGTCAACGGCGAGGCGATCGCCGACTACATCCGGCGGGTCGACGTGCCCGGGAGCGAGTTCGCCTTCGATCTCGACGGCCGCCAGGTCCGTTACCTCGCGATCTCGCCGCGACGGACCGCGAGCCTCGCCGCGATCGAGTTCGTGAAGGGGGACGACGCCACCGCGCCGATCGTCGTCGCGGCCACGCTCGAAATGCCGAGCCACTGACCGCCGGGCGATGGGCTGGTTGCGGGCCGGGGCGCCCGACGGTCGAATGTCCGCCGCGTCGCCCGAGCCCCGTCGTCCACCCGGAGACCTCCCCGCCATGGCGAAGAAGACCGTCGCCACCCTCGATCCCGCCGGCAAGGCCGTTCTCGTCCGCGTCGATTTCAACGTGCCCCAGGACGACTCCGGCGCCATCACCGACGACCGACGCATCCGCATGGCGCTGCCCACGATCCGATCGATCGTCGACCGTGGCGGCCGCGCGATCCTCATGTCGCATCTGGGCCGTCCGGCCGGCAAGGGGCACGAGCCGGCCTACTCGCTCGCGCCCGTCGCCCGCCGCCTCGCCGAACTCCTCGGTCGGCCGGTGCCCCTCGCCGCCGACACGGGCGGTCCAGATTCCGTGGCGAAGGCCGCCTCGCTCCCGGCCGGGGGCGTGCTCGTGCTCGAGAACGTGCGGTTCAACAAGGGAGAGAAGAAGGGGGACGACGCGGCCTACGTCGCCGGCCTCGCGTCGCTCGCCGACGCCTACGTGAACGACGCCTTCGGCACCTGCCATCGCACGGAGGCGAGCATGCATGCCGTGCCGGTCGCGATGAAGGCGCTCGGCAAGGCGGCCGTCGTCGGCTTCCTCGTCGAGAAGGAGGTGAAGTACCTCGCCGACGCGATCGCCCGACCGAAGCGCCCGTTCGTCGCGATCCTCGGCGGCAAGAAGGTGTCGGACAAGATCGCGGTGATCGAGAACCTGCTGACGATCTGCGACCGCGTGCTCATCGGCGGTGCCATGGCCTACACCTTCTCGCTCGCGCAGGGCGGCCGCACGGGAACGTCGCTCGTCGAGCCGGACAAGGTCGACCTCGCCAAGGAGCTGATCGCGAGGGGTGGAGACAAGCTCGTGCTGCCGGTCGACACGCACTGTGCCGACGCCTTCTCGGCCGCCGCCACCAAACGCATCGTGGAGGCGGGTGCGATCCCCGACGGGTTCGAGGGACTCGACATCGGACCGGCGACGGCCGCTGCGTATGCCGCCATCATCCGGTCGGCCGGCACGGTCGTCTGGAACGGGCCGATGGGTGTCTTCGAGATGCCCCCCTTCGACGCGGGCACGAAGGCGGTGGCCGACGCCGTGGCCGAGGCGACGGGCCGGGGAGCGGTGACGATCATCGGCGGCGGCGATTCGGCGGCTGCGGTGGAGCAGCTCGGCTATGCCGACCGGGTGAGCCACGTGTCCACCGGCGGCGGCGCGAGCCTCGAGATGCTCGAGGGCAAGGCGTTCGACACGGTCGCGGTCCTGGACGACGCGTGACGGCGTGCCTGCCGCCACGATCCCAAGGCGATGCGGCAAGCTTGGCCAGTCTTGGTCGTCTCGGACGTGTCGATCACATCCCGACGGTATCCGCCACCGCGGGGGCGGCGAGCCGTCCCGACACGGTGTCGACATAGGCGCGGTCGATCTCGCTGAGTCGATCGAGCGGCACGCGGATCACGCTGCCGTTGGACTTGAGGATCTCGACCACGTCGTCCTGGAATCCGCGGAACTGACCCACCGTCGCATGGGCTCCGCTCGCATCCACCCACCGGCGCAGCGGAGGCCCCTGGCGGCGAACCGACCGGGGCTTGGCCGGCAGCGGAAGATCGAGGACGAGCCCGTCGGTCGACGGCACGACGAGTTCCGCGGCATCGGCCTCGCCTGCCGGCGTGCCCTCGGGCGCGACCGGATCGGCCTCGGGAGTCGCAGCGTCTGACTCGACCGGCACGACGGGCTCGGAATCGCTCTCGGCCGACGGCTCGTCGGCCGGAGTCGTGCGTGGCGGTGTCGG
>DNLZ01000511.1:3741-3878 GCA_003488325.1 Planctomycetaceae bacterium | reverse complement strand
TCGGATTCGGCAGGGGCATCGGGAGTGGCCGCGGGCTCGGCCGTTCGAGGCACAGCCGCACTCGCGTCGGCAGCGGCCGTGTCGGCGGGGGTCTCTTCCGCTTCGTCGTCGAAGAGATTCTCCTCGCGCGGCTTCGG
>DNLZ01000511.1:0-3383 GCA_003488325.1 Planctomycetaceae bacterium | reverse complement strand
CGGCCGGCACGGGCGCCGCCGGCGGCTTCGGAGCCACCGGCTCCTCCGTCGGGTCTTCCGTCGGATCCGACTCCGGCTTCGGCGTCGCGTCGTCCGGGGTCCTGGGGGCCGGCTTCTCGGCCGGCTCGGGCTTCTCGGCCGGCTCAACCGGCTGCAGGTTGGGATCGGCCGTCGGTTGTGGCGCGTTGGCCTTGGGCGGCATGGCGTCGGTCTCGGGGACGACCACCGATGTCGGTGCCGCGGGCGCGTCAGCGGCCTCGCTCGCCGGTGTGGGCGAGGGCGCGGAGGAGGGACCGCTCGCGACGACCGCATCCCCGCCGCCGACGTGGTTCGAAGCATCGATCGGCGCGGTCGACGTCACCGCGCCGTGATCCATGGCTGGCGCGTCACAGCACACCGCGACGGTCGCGCACGGATCACACTCCCCCTCGACGACCACGCGGTACTCCACCGCGACCACCGCATGCGATGCGTCGTGACACGGCGTGCTCACGACACATGGATCGACCACCTCGTGGCACGCGCGCGGGGCCGGGGCGCAGACACAGGATGACGCGCCCCGTGCGGCGATCCGACACCGTCCATGCCGCGCGGCGCGGGCCGTGTCGAATACGAGGGAGCCGGCCAGGAGACCGATGATGACCGCGTGGATGTGGCGTCGCACCGCTGCACCTTTGTTCGCGCCGAAGTCGGACCACGAATGCCGCCCTGAGCGGCCGAGGCGCGAACGATCCGCACCCTTGGAGAGGATGCTACTTGGGGTGCGGGGGTCGGGCAAACGGGCGAGCCCGCCCGGGGGCCCGGTTTTTCGGGGGCGGAAGCACGACGGGCCGGGGCGACATGGCCGCCCCGGCCCGTGTGAATCGATCCTGTCGACCGCCTGCGAACGGGGTAGGGCACTGCGAGACTGACGCGGACCGCGCCGTCGCCAACGCGCTGTCGGCCGAAGCCGACTCGGGCGGGGCGGGGCGTGTCAAAGGATCCGGGTCAACGCAAAGGGTTTGGCACCTCCGACGGAATGCGGCGACGGGACGATGTAGGTTTCGTCGTGCCGCCGGGGCGGCCTGCACCTTTTTCCGCACGTCGACGCACGATCCGCACAGCCGCGCAGGGTTTCCCGGCGGGCGGTCACCGGTCCGCCGGGGGCGTGCCGGCGGCGTCCCGTGGCGGGGGGCGACGGAAGCCCTCCTCGGGGGCGGCGGCTCGCCCTCCCAGGCCGGGCATGCCGCCGCCGCCGCGGCGCATCATCTCGCGCAGGCGGCTCGCCCCGGCGAGGTACTCCTCGCGAGACAGGCGTCCGTCGCCGTCGGTGTCCGTGCGATCGAAGAACTGCTCGGCCAGCGCACCGGGATCGGCATCCCCGTCGCGCCGCATCGGCTCGGCGGAGGAGGTGTCACCCTCCGCACGCCTGCCCGGCGCGCCCGGTCGACGCAGCCCCTCGCCGCCCGGCGCCCCTCCCGCGCGGCCCGCCATCTCCCGCGTGCGATCGCCGAACGCCGTGACCTCCTTCTCGTCGAGGAAGCCGTCGCCGCTGGTGTCGATGCGGGTGAAGACCTCCTCCATCTCCGCCGATCGCGCCGCCACGAACTCCGCCTTGCTCACCTTGCCGTCGCCGTTCGTGTCGGCCCGCTTCATCATCTCGCGCGGATCGCGGCCGCCCGCCTGACCACGGGGACGCTCCTGGGCCGGCAGCGGCAGGGCGAACAGCAGGGCGGCTCCCGCCACCAGCACACGCGTCTTCATCGTCGGTTCTCCTCGGGGAAAGGGTCGAATCGTCAGGCCAGGATCTCGCGGGCCACCTCGCCGTGCACGTCGGTCAGCCGGAAGTCGCGTCCGGCGTAGCGGAACGTCAGCCGCTCATGGTCGAGCCCGAGCAGGTGGAGGATCGTGGCGTGCCAGTCGTGGATGTGCATCCGCTTCTCGACGGCAGCGTAGCCGTGATCGTCGGTCGCGCCGTGCCGCATGCCCCCCCTCACGCCGCCGCCGGCCATCCAGAGCGTGAAGCCGCGGTTGTTGTGATCCCGACCATCGGTGCCCTGGCTGTGCGGGGTGCGTCCGAACTCGCCTCCCCAGATGACGAGGGTCTCGTCGAGGAGTCCGCGCTCGTCCAGATCCTCGAGCAGTCCGGCGATCGGCCGGTCGACCTGGGTGCAGGCGTTCTCGAGCGCTGTGCCAAGATTGAAGTGATGGTCCCAGGTTCCATGGGTGACCTGCACGAACCGCACGCCCGCCTCCGCGAAGCGCCGTGCGAGCAGGCACTGCCGGCCGAACGCATCGGTCACCCCGTCGCCGATCCCGTAGAGCTTCTCGGTATGACTCGATTCGCCCGACAGGTCCATCACGTCCGGAACCTCCGCCTGCATCCGGAAGGCGAGTTCCGCCGCCTCGATCGCGCCCTCGATTTCGGGGCTCGAGCCGCCGTCCAGCTCGAGCCGCGCGCGGTTGAGATCCTGCACGAGATCGAGCTGCAGTCGCTGCTCGGCCCTGTCGAACAGGGGGCTCTGCACGTCCGCCAAGGTCGTCACCGCCGGACCGCGGCGACGGAAGGGACCGCCGAGCCCGCCGCCGAGTCGCGTGCCCTGGTAGATCGCCGGCAGAAACGCGCTGCCGTAGGTCCGTGACGCCGCCACGGGCGGATTGATGGTGATGAAGCCCGGCAGGTTCTCGTTGACCGTGCCGAGGCCGTAGAGGGTCCAGGCGCCGAGCGATGGGCGGACGAACTGCGTCGTGCCGGTGTGCAGCTGCGTGAAGGCCTGCGGGTGTGCCGGGAGATCGGTGGCCATCGAGTTGATGACGCACAGGTCGTCGGCACGGCGGGCCACCTCGGGAAAGAGATCGGAGATCATCAGCCCGCTCTGGCCGCGTGGACGGAACGTCCAGCGCGGCGCGAGGAGCGTCGCGCGACCCGGCCGACCGGCGCCGGCCGGTGCGTCCCGGCCGGCATCGGCTCCCAGTCGCGGCTTGTGGTCGAACGTGTCGACGTGTGACGGCCCCCCCTGCATGCAGAGGAAGATCACGCGTCGCGCCCGCGGCGCGAAATGCGGCTCGCGGGCGGCGAGCGGACCGCTGCCCGCCCCCTCGCGCGCGGCGAGCGCCGCGAACGCCAGTCCGCCGAACCCGTTGGCCGTCGAGCGCAGAAATCCCCGCCGCGACGCGGCCGGCGGCAGGTGGCCCGGGCACCGGGCGGACGTCGTGGGGGCGTGCGTCGTGCGTGAACCGTCCGTCATGATGGAGCCCTCGACACGTGATGCGACTCAATTGAGTGAACGGAACTCGGCACTCGCGAGGAGCGCCTGGCAGGCGGCGACGAGCGCACGGCGGGCACCGTCGGCGCGACGCGGCTGGTCGGTGATGAGCGCGTCGTGCAGCCGGCGCAGGGCCGC
>DNLZ01000389.1 GCA_003488325.1 Planctomycetaceae bacterium | reverse complement strand
CTACAACGTGCACGACGAGGCGTCGGGCGAGCAGCGGCCGTGGGTGCTCGACCCGATCCCCCTCGTGGTCTCCGCGGACGATTGGGCGCGGCTCGAGGTCGGCATCAACCAGCGGGCCCGCGTGCTCGACGCCCTGCTGGCCGATCTCTACGGGCCGCAGCACGTCGTGCGCGAGGGGCTCGTGCCGCCGGAGCTCGTCTACACGAGCCCGTCGTTCCTGCGCTGCTGTCACGGCATGGCGCCCCAGGGAGGCCGCTGGCTCCACCTCTACGGCGCGGTGATCGTCCGCAATCACGACGGCAAGTGGCTCGCGCTCGGCGACCGCACCGGCGTGCCGCAGGGACTCGGGTACGCACTCGAGAATCGTCTCGTGGTGTCGCGCCTGCTGCCCGGCGTCTTCCACGACTGCAACGTGGAGCGGCTCGCCCCCTTCTTCATCTCGCTCCAGTCGATGCTGCGGGGCCTGGCCCCGGGCCGCGAGACGCCCCGCATCGCGCTGCAGAGCCCCGGGCCCACGAGCCGCACCTACTTCGAGGACGCCTACCTCGCCCGCTATCTGGGCTACACGCTCGTCGAGGGGGGCGACCTCGCCGTGCGCGACGATCGCGTGAGCCTCAAGACGCTCGGCGGCCTCGTGCCGGTGGACGTGCTGGTCCGTCGCGTCACCGACCGCGAGTGCGACCCGCTCGAGCTCGACGGCGGCGCGCTCGGGGGCACGCCCGGCCTCGTGCAGGCGGTGCGGCGCCAGCGCGTCGCGCTCGCGAACGCGCTGGGCAGCCGCCTCGTCGAGTCACCCGGGTTCTCCGAGTTCCTGCCCGCCGTCGCCCGGCGGCTGCTCGGCGAGGACGTCGTGCTGCCCGCCCCACGGTCGTGGTGGTGCGGGCTGCCCGGCAATCTCGCGCACGTGCTCGACCGGCTCGACGAGGTGGTGGTGGAGCCCGTCCACGCCCCCCGGGGGCTCAAGCGCTACGTCCCCGCTCTCCTGGACGCCACGCGCCGGGCCGACCTGGTCTCCGAGATCCGCGCCCGTCCGGCGGCGTGGGTCGGCCGCGAGATGGTGGAGCGGTCCGCGGCACCCTGCTGGAACGGCAGCGGCATCGTCTCCGCCTCCGTGCTCATGCGCTGTTTCGCCGTCTCCACCGGCGACGGCTACCAGTCGATGCGTGGCGGACTCGCACGCATGTCGGTGGGACGATCGATCGGCGAGGAACTGCTCCTCTCGAGCCAGGGCTCGAAGGACGTGTGGGTGCTCTCGCAGGGTCCGGTGGCGCCGGTGTCGCTCCTGCCGACACCGGGGCGCAAGGTCGCCCTGCGGCGCAGCGGCAACGACCTGCCGAGCCGTGTGGCCGACCACCTCCACTGGCTCGGCCGCCACGTGGAGCGGGCGGAGACGGCCGCCCGGCTGCTCCGCGCCGTCGCCACCCGCATCGCGTCGGAGTCGAACCAGGAGTCGGTCGCGGCGGCCGCCATGCTGCTCGGGTCGCTCGCCGATCCGCCGCACGTGCACCATGCGTGGCTCCAGCCGGGCCGGCGCGAGACCCCGCGGGAGATCGCGCTCGAGATCCAGTCGCTCGTCTTCGACGAGTCGCGCCCGATGAGCGTGCGAGCCAGCGTGCGGGCACTCTGGAACATGGCCTCCGTGGTGCGCGATCGGATCTCGATCGACTCGTGGAAGATCCTGTCGCGGGTGCGCAGCGACTGCCCGGCGATCAAGCCCACGACGCGGCGCGGCGGCGCCGACGTGCTGAGCGTGCTCGACACCCTGATCCTCGACCTGTCCGCCTTCGCGGGCCTCGGGACGGAGAGCATGACCCGCGGTCCCGGCTGGCGATTCCTCGACATGGGCCGGCGGATCGAGCGGGCCTCCGCGGCGATGCAGGTGCTCGGGGCGACGCTCGTCCCCCCGCGACCGCCCGTGCCGGCAGCCGACAGCGTCGCGACGGCCGGTGAGCGGGCCGACGTCCAGCGACTGTGGGAGATGCTGCTCGACATCGCCGACAGCCTCATGACCTACCGCAATCGCTACCACGGCACGCTCGAGGCGGCGCCGCTCATCGACCTGCTCGTGATCGACGAGACGAACCCGCGAAGCATCGGCTTCCAGGTCGCCGCGCTCGCCGACCACGTCGCCCGCCTGCCGCGGGACGCGTCGTCACCGGTGCTCTCCGGTGAGGAACGGGCGGTTATGGCGGCGACCGGCCTGCTGCGGCTGGCCGACGTCGACGCCCTCGCGGCGACCGACCCCGATGGAGGACGACCGGCCCTCGGGGCCCTGCTCGCCCGCCTCGACACGTCGCTCCGAGACTGCTCGGAGAGCGTGACCCACCGGTACCTCGTCCATGCCGCGCCACGACGGCGGCTCGGGCAGATGCTCGAGCCACCACTGACCGCCGAGTGAGCGGGGGGACCCCGATGATTCCACGCGTCGCCGTCGTCGGCAGGCCCAACGTGGGCAAGTCGAGCCTGTTCAACCGTCTCGCCGAGCGCCGGATCGCGATCGAGGATCCGACGGCCGGTGTCACGCGGGACCGGCTCGTCCAGCGGCTGCAGCTCGGGGACCGTGTGGTCGAGCTCGTCGACACCGGCGGCATGGGGTTCGACGATCCCGACGGGCTCACCAAGCAGATCGACGCGCAGATCGAGGCCGGCCTCGGGGAGGCCGCACTGCTCCTGTTCGTCGTCGACGTGCGGGCCGGCCTGCTGGCGGCCGACCACGAGGTGGCGCGCAGGCTGCGCCGGGTCGGCGCACCCGTCCTCCTCGTCGTCAACAAGGCCGACGCGCCGCACCTCGACGCGCAGGCGGCGGAGTTCGCATCGCTGGGGTTTGGCGAGCCGGTCGTGGTCAGCGCGCTCGAGAACCGCGGCCGTGACACGCTCGTCGAGGCCATCCTCGCGCGGCTTCCCCCACCAGCCGCCGACGAGCCGGAGAACGCCGATCTGCCCGAGATGAAGCTCGCGATCGTGGGCCGACGCAACGTGGGCAAGAGCACATTCGTCAACGCCCTCGCGCACGAGGAGCGCGTCATCACGAGCCCGGTCGCGGGCACGACCCGTGACTCCGTGGACGTGCGCTTCGAGGTGGACGGCCGTGCGTTCCTCGCCATCGACACCCCGGGTCTGCGGCGGACGAAGAGCCGCACGAGCGATCTCGACTTCTACGCCACCCATCGGGCGGAGCGGAGCATCCGGCGCGCCGACGTCGTGCTCCTCTTCTTCGACGCCACCGAGCCGATCGGCAAGGTCGACAAGCAGCTCGCCGATACCATCGTCACCGAATGGAAGCCGGTCGTGCTCGTCGTCAACAAGTGGGATCTCTACGCCGCCGACGTCGCGCGCCGCGAGTGGAGCGACTATCTGCGCGACACGTTCCGCACCATGCCCTGGGCGCCCGTCGCCTTCGTCACGGCGACGACCGGACGCAATGCCAAGGCGGTGATCGACACGGCCCAACGGCTCTTCCGCCAGAGCCGTGAGCGGGTCACCACGGCCCGCCTGAACGACGTGCTGCGCGCGGCCGTCGAGGCCAACCAGCCCCCGCGTGACGCCCGCGGCCGGCCGGTCAGGCTCTTCTACGCGACGCAGGTGGAGACCGGGCCGCCGACGATCGTGATCGCGACCAGCGCCCCGCGGGCCGTCACCGAGCCGTACCGACGCTACCTGCTCAATGCGTTCCGCCAGGCGCTCCCCTACCGCGAGGTGCCGATCCGGATGCTGCTGCGGGGGCGAACGGCACGCCCGACCGAGCCCGGGTGAGGCCGGCCGCAGGAAGGCTCACGGCCGGGTCGATCCGGTCGACCGGACGAGGTCGCGGAGGGCGTCGACCTGACGTGGCGTCACGGGCACCGCCCCGGTGAGCAGCGCGGGGTCGTCGTGCTCCTCCGGCACGAGCCGTGCGACGATCGCGGCGGCGAGGGCCTCGATGCCGAGGCCCGTCACGGCCGACGTCGTCAGGGAGTCGGCGGCCTCCATGCCCGTCGCACCGCCTCGGACGGCGAGATCCGCCCGCGAGCGCACGAGGAGCTGGTGTGGGGACGCGGTCGGCGGTGGCTCGTCGCCGTCGGCCGGCACGACGCGGACCACGAGATCGGCGGCCGCGGCCGCAGCGATGGCCCGTTCGATTCCGGCCCGCTCGACCGCGTCCACCGGCTCGTCGCCCGGTCGAATACCCGCCGTGTCGACCAGGTCGATCTCCCAGCCATCGAGCACGACCCGGGTCTCCACGAGGTCCCGGGTGGTGCCGGGCACGGGCGTGACGATGCAGCGGGCGTGCCCCGCCAACGCGTTCACGAGGCTGCTCTTGCCGGCGTTGACCCTGCCGACGAGCACCACACGCCAGGGTCGCGTGAGTCGCAGGCCGACCCGCGCGGCCGCCAGGAGGCGCGTGCCGTCGGCCACCACCTCCGACACACGGCCGGCCGCCGCGGCAGCCTGCAGCCTGCGCCATGCCCCATCCCACGCCCCGGCGAGCTGACGCGACAGGATCCGAGCCGCCTTGGGGCCGCGCACCCTCGCGAGGGCCTCGCGCACCTCGATCGCCCAGTCGGACTCACCGAGGCTGACAAGCCACCGCTGCCATGACACCCGCCGCGCTCCGGCCGCCTCGAGACTCGTGATGACGCCCTCAGCGGCCGCCGTGCCGCCGTGGCAGTGCACCTCGATGCGATCACCCCCGGGACGGACGACGGCCACGACGTCCTCGGCGACTCCGCCCGCATGCCCGAGCCAGCGACCGAAACGCGCCTCGGCGACCCCGGCCACCGCGCCGCGGGGGTCCGCGTCGTGCAACGGGCGGGTGCCGCGGGGTACGAAGAGACGGGCCACGAGCCCCGCTGCATCCGCCCCGACCACACCCACGACCGCGAGCGCGCCTCGGCCCACCGGTGTGAGAAGCGCGACCTGCGGAGGCTCGACGGCGGACGCGCGCGTCGGATACCCTCCCTCGTCCATCCCGGCCCGTCCCTCCCGCTGGAGCATCACCATGGCTGACTGGCCAGAGCCGGGAACGAAAGCCCCGGCCTTCACGCTGCCCGCCCACGACGGCTCGAAACTCAGGCTCTCGAGCCTGCGCGGCAGGCCGGTCGTCCTCTATTTCTACCCCAAGGACGACACGCCCGGATGCACCGTCGAGGCATGCGGCTTCCGGGACGCCGCGGGCGACCTCGACGCGATCGATGCGGTGGTCCTCGGCATCAGCCCCGATACGCCGGAGAGCCACGCGGCCTTCCGCGCGAAGCACCGGCTGCCGTTCACGCTGCTGAGCGATCCGGATCATGCGGTCGCCGATGCCTACGGCGCCTGGCGCATGAAGACCCTCTATGGGCGGCGGTTCGCCGGCCTCGTCCGCAGCACGTTTCTCATCGACGCGACCGGCCGGATCACCCGTGTGTTCAAGTCGGTGCGTCCCGCGACGCACGCCGCCCAGGTGCTCGCCGCGCTCGCGGATGCCTGACGTCGGGCTTCGCTGACGTCGGGAGCTCCTGACGCCCGGCTCGCGGCCGGCGCGACCGGCACGACCGGTCACCTCGACGTGCGGCCGGACTCCGCCGTGACGCCTCGGCCGATGCGGCACGCAAGGCGGAGGGCATACTTGCGCCGCGGCCGCGCTCCGGTCGCGACCACCTCGACCGGCGACTCACGGCACCTCATGCACAACGCGTTCGGCACGATCGTCGCCATCGGCATCGTCGCCTCCGGCTTCCTGCTCACGGGCGATCTCGGCTGGTGCGTCCGGCAGGTCTCGGGGCTCTTCCATCGCGCGGACGGGCCACTG
>DNLZ01000238.1:4105-4507 GCA_003488325.1 Planctomycetaceae bacterium | reverse complement strand
CCAGAGGGCGAGCGCGGCGCCGGCGACGCCGAGCAGCCACCAGAAGCCGAATGGCCCGAGCAGCCAGAGGGTCTCTGCGGCTGCGGGGTCCGCCTCGGCGGCCAGAACCGGCAGGGGAAGCATGGCGACGAGCGCGGCCGCGACGGCGACGATGGGTGTGCAGGACGACTTCACGAGCGGCGTGCTCCGGGGCTGGGGACGTGTGCGAAAAACGCGGGCACGGGCACGGAACCCCGCCACGCGGGCGAAATTGAAACCGCCCCGGAAAGTCGTGTCAAACGGCTCGAGCGTGGCCCGGGCGGCTCACGACGCGGGCTCATCGGGGCCGATCGCGGCGTCGGCCTCCTCCTGCTCGCTCGGAGGCACGGGCACCACGGCCGCGAGCGCGTCCCCGTCATCGAC
>DNLZ01000238.1:1788-3713 GCA_003488325.1 Planctomycetaceae bacterium | reverse complement strand
TTGCCACGGGCGGTCATCATCAGCACCTGATCCTCGTCGCGGACCGACACGATCGACACGACGGCGCCGTTGCGGGCGCTCGCCTTGATGTCGCGCAGCCCCTTGCCGCCGCGGTGCTGGGTGCGGTACCGCATGCCGCTCGAGGCCTCGTCGTCGGACTCCTCGGCGGCCGGTTCCGCAGCCTCGGCCTCGCCGCCCCCGTCCCCCTCCTCGCCGGGCGCCGGCCCCGACAGGGGCGTGCCGGTGCCGAAGGGAGTCCGCTTGCCATATCCGTTTTCGCAGACGGTCAGCAGGGTCGCATCAGGATCGGCCACCACCATGCCGACGAGCCGGTCGCCCGCACCGAGCTTGATGCCGCGAACGCCGCTCGTGTCCCGGCCCATCGGTCGGGCGTCGCCCTCGGGGAACCGGATCGCCATCCCCTTGGCCGTGGCGAGAACCAGCTCGTCCCCCGGCTTCGTGATCACCGCGTCGACGAGCTCGTCCCCCTCGCGGAGCTTGACGGCGATCAGGCCCTTCGTCCGCCGGCGGCGATACTGCTCGAGCGCGGTCTTCTTCACCATGCCGCTCCGCGTGGCGAGCATGAGATACCGATCCGCATCCTCGAACCCGCCCACCGCGCGACAGTCGGCCACCTTCTCGCCCGGCTCGAACTCGAGCAGGTTGACGAGCGCCCGCCCCTTCGCGTCGCGTGCGAGCTCGGGCAGCTCGAAGACCCTCATCGAGAAGACCTTCCCGAGCGTCGTGAAGACGAGCAGCCAGTCGTGCGTGCTGGCCACGAAGAGGTGGTCGATCGGATCCTCCTCGTCGACCGTCGCCCCCTTGAGACCCTTGCCGCCGCGCCGCTGCGCCCGATAGACATCCGCAGGCGTCCGCTTGCAGTAGCCCGACCGCGTGATCGTGACCACCATCGTCGCCTCGGTGATCAGCTCGGCCATGTCGCGGATGTCGCCCGCCTCGCCGCTGATCTCGGTGCGGCGGTCGTTCGCGTGCTTCGACTCGAGCTCCACGAGCTCCGCGCGGATGAGGGCCTTGATGTTGGCCTCGCTCGAGAGGATGCGGCGGAATTCGGTGATCTTCGCCAGCAGGTCGCGGTGCTCGCCGGTGAGCTTCTCCTGCTCGAGGTTGACGAGCTGCCCGAGCGTGAGCCGCAGGATGGCGTCGGCCTGCACGGGCGAGAGGCCGTAGGTCTCCGCCACGCCCCGCTCCTCCGTGAGGATGGCGAAGCCCTCCGCCCCGAGCGCCCGCTCGAGCAGGGCCGCCGGCGTCTGGATCTGGCACAGCCGCTCCTTCGCCTCAGCCTGCGATTTCGACGAGCGGATGATCCGGATCACCTCGTCGATGTTGGCAAGCGCGACGAGCAGGCCCTCGAGGGTGTGCTTGCGGCTGCGGGCCTTGGCGAGGAGGTGCTGGGTGCGGCGGCGGATGACCGTCGTGCGATGCCGCAGGAACTCCTCGAGCAGGTTCTTGAAGGAGAGGATGCGCGGCTTGCCATCGACGAGCGCGAGGAAGATCAGCGAGAAGGACGTCTGCAGCGGCGAGAACTGGTAGAGCTGGTTGAGGACGACGTCGGGATCGGCGTCGCGCTTCAGCTCGAGGATCAGCCGCACCGGTTCCTTGAGATCGCTCTCGTTGCGGATCGCGGAGATCCCCTTGATGCGGTCCTCGTTGACGAGGTCGGCGATCTTTTCCTCGATCGCGTCACGGGTCTGCTGGTAGGGGATCTCGGTGACGACGATCCGGTTGCGGTTCTTGCCGAACTCCTCGACATGGGCCCGGGCCCGGAGCGTGATCGTGCTGCGGCCGGTGAGGTAGCCGCGCACGAGCGCGTCGCGACCCATCACGATGCCGCCGGTGGGGAAATCGGGCCCCGGCACGATCTCGAGGAGCTCGGCCATCGAGAGCCCGGGGTTGTCGATCAGCGC
>DNLZ01000238.1:0-1404 GCA_003488325.1 Planctomycetaceae bacterium | reverse complement strand
CCGGCGCCGTTGACGACGAGGTTGGGAAACCGGCTCGGCAGGACCACCGGCTCCGTGTTCCGCTCGTCGTAGGTCGGCACGTAGTCGACCGTGTCGAGATCGAGGTCGTCGAGCATCATCGCCGCGATCGGCGAGAGCCTGGCCTCGGTGTACCGCATCGCGGCCGCCGGGAGTCCCGCGATCGATCCGAAGTTGCCCTGCTTGTCGATCAGGACATGCCGCATGTTCCATTCCTGGGCCATGCGGACGAGCGTCGGGTAGATGACGCTCTCACCGTGCGGGTGGTAGTTGCCGCTGGTGTCCCCCGAGATCTTCGCGCACTTCACGCGCGCCGCCCCGGGCGAGAGGTTCAGGTCGTTCATGGCGACGAGGATGCGTCGCTGCGAAGGCTTGAGCCCGTCGCGCACGTCGGGCAGCGCACGGCTGACGATCACGCTCATCGCGTACGTCAGGTAGCTGTCCTTGAGCTCCTGCTCGATCGGCAGCTCCACGAGGCGGCCGCCCGCGCTGTCGACGAGCCGACCATCCGCGCGCCCCCCGCTCCCGTCCGCCGATCCTGCTGCGTCGGGGCCGTCCGGGCCCGGGTTCTCCTCGTCTGCCAACTCGCGATCTCCGCGGACCAGCGTGCCCCCGGCGGGCCGGGAAGATGCCTGAAGATACCCGGCATCGAGACACGGTCAACCGGCTGCAAACCCTTGAAAAACATCGGTTTCCGGCGGCTGTGCCCGGCTTGACCGCCGTTCCCACAGGGCCTACCTTCCCGCCCCGCCGTCAGCCCGGTGGACGACGACGCGGCACCCGCGCGCCGGGCGGCCGCCGATCCCCTTGGACGCACCGATGCCGAGCCCTCGAGTCGCGCCGTTGATCGTGGCGGCACTGGCGGCGGCGGTGCTGCTGCCGAACCTCGGCGCCGCCCCTCTCTGGGACGAGGACGAGCCGCTGAACGTGGCCTGTTCCGTCGCGATGCGGGCGGGCGGCGACTGGATCGTCCCGACGTTCAACGGCCGACTCCGGGTCGAAAAGCCGGCCCTCGTGAACTGGTTGCAACTGGCCGGGTTCACCGTGGCGGGCGTGAACGAGACCGGCGCCCGCATCGGGTCCGCGATCCTGACGATCGGCACCTGCCTCCTCACGTGGGACATCGCCCGCCGCCTGTTCGCCCCCGCGGTCGGAGCATGGGCGGGCGTCGTGATGGCGACGTGCCTGTGGACGGGGATCGCGGGACGCGCCGCGACACCCGATGCTCCGCTCGCGTTTCTCACCACGCTGGCGCTCGCCACGTTCGTCCGCGGCCTCGTGCGCGCGGGCGGGCTCGACCGACCGTTCCGACTCCCGACCTCCGCGGCCGTCGCCGCCGGGGCGGCCGCGGGCGCCGCGATGCTCGCAAAGGGACCGGGCGGGCTG
>DNLZ01000094.1:2077-10172 GCA_003488325.1 Planctomycetaceae bacterium | reverse complement strand
CGGGGGGTCGCCGGCGGGCGGAGCCGACGCACGGTGAGCGTCCCGGCGGCCGCTCGCGGCTGGCCATCGAGCGTGGTCGTGGTCACGGTGACCGGCACGGCGGCGGGCCTGCCCTCGGCCACCGCCTGCCACTCGGCGGCCGCCAACGACGCCTCCACGTCCGTGTAGCCGACGTTCACGCTCCGCTCGTCCGACCGCGTCTCGCCACCGGGATCGGTGACGTCGGCCACGACGCGGTAGGTGAAGATCGGCAGCGTGTCCCTGGGCAACGAGCGATCGGGCCGCGCGGGAAACGAGATCGTGAAGGCGCCGTCGGCATCGGTGCGGGCCGTGCCGCGCGCGATCCGCTGCGCGCCCGAGTCGAAGGGCAGCCAGGGAAAGAACCAGCGGCACCACACCGGGAACCGCACGGACCGCTCGACCCGCCACCGCACGGTCGCGTCGGCGACGGCGAGCCCCGTGTACGTCTCCGCCCTGCCCTCGAGCGAGGCCTCGTCACCCAGCGGCACCGACTTCTTCGGCGGGGCGAGCTTCACGAGAAACTTCGGACGCTTGTACTCCTCGACGCGCACGCCGACGACGCCCTCCATGCCGGCACCGCGCGCGAGGATCGACCACTGCCCCGGCAGGCCACCGGGCGGGAGCGCGAACGTGCCGTGGAACGACCCGTTCGCGCTGGTCGTGTGCGTGGCCGTCGCCACCTCGCGACCGTTCGCGTCGCGCAGCGCCACCGTCATCTCCGCGGCGGCGACCACGCCGTATCGCGCGGCGGCTCGATCCGCCTCCGTCGCGATGCCCTTGTAGAAGACGGTCTGCCCGGGTCGGTGGATGCCGCGGTCGGTCACGAGCACGATCGTGCGGGCGGTCGGGGGCAGTTCGTTGCGCCACACGTTCGTGGGACCGGTCGTGACGTCGTGCCGCCGGCCCTCCCGTGACGCGCTCGCCACGAGCACGAGCTCACGCCCCTGCTCGGCCCCGATCTCGAACCGGCCGAGCTCGTCCGTCGTCGCCTTCGCGGTCTCGGCGAAGCCCTGCCTGTTCCGCTCCTGCTCGCGCATGAAGAGTCGCACCGTCGCCCCGCGGACCGGCTCGCCGGATGCCAGATCGACGACGTGTCCCGCGAGCGGGGGCACCGCGTCGCGGCCATCGGCCCGGGGGAACGTCTGCCGCTGCTGCTCCGTCACGAGCGCCAGCCGCGTGACCCACACGAGCGTGACGGCCACGACGTTGTCCTCGGCGCCGAAGTCGGGCTTGTGGCTGGCGATCACCCAGTAGGCGCCCGGCTCGAGATTCGCCGCATCGAGCGCCGCACCCACGGGGATGTCGTGGTGCCGCGCGTGGTAATCGTCGGTCGCGGGCAGATCCGATTGGTGGGATCGCAGCGCGGGCAGCGCGAGGATCGCCTGTCGGTCCGCGTCGTCGATCCAGCCGGCATGCGGCTTGCCGGCGCGCAGCCGTGCCTCCCAGTCCGCCCTGCACACCCGCAGGTGCACGCGCGCGACGTTGCGGTAGGTGACGCGCACGACGGGCCATGGCTCCGCCCACGCCTGCTCCGTGGCGAGTTCCAGGGACCGTGATTCGATCTCGGCGACGAGGTTCGCACACATCGCCGCACCCGCGGCCTGCGGGCGGTCGTCCCCGGCCGGCCACCTCCCGACCGCGGCGGTCGCGAGCGCCCTGGCCTCGACGAGGTCGCCCTGCTCACGGATGAGGCTCGCCAGATGAAAGGTCGCAAGCGCGGCGGTCTCGTGGTCGCCGGCCCGTTCGATGAACGCCCGCAGGGCCGCCGCCCGACGATCGGCGACACCCTCGCCGACAGCCGCACCACCGGCCCACATGATCCGATCGAGATCGGCGGCCAGGAGCGCCGTCCTGTCGGCGTCGCGCCGGTGGAACTCGAGCAGATCCCGGTAGAGCGCCGCCGCCTCGAGGATCGGCGATCCCTTGTCGGTGACCGACGCGTCCGCCGCTGGTCGCCACGCCAGGAACTCTTCCGGCGTGCCGAGCGCGGGCGAGGAGGCGTCGAGCTCGAACGCATCCTCCGGCGCCATGAGCCCGCGCTCGCCCGAGGCGGCGAACTCGAGCGCATCGCGCACGATGACGTCCCAGACCGTCGGCCGGTAGGCATCCGGCATCGTGCCCTTCTCGATGAGAGCATCCCACTCGGCGCTGGCGAGTGCCTGGAGCGTCCTCCGCTCCGGCCCATCCTCGGGGCCGACCGCCGCCGCGAAGCGCGCACGAATCTCGGCCACGATCGTCGGGAGGTCCCACTCGGCGATCTTCGTCACGTCCTGCGGATCGGCACCTCCCTGCGTGCGTTGCCGGTAGCGCCACTGGTTCTGCTGGTAGAAGCCCCACGTCCAGTTGGCACGGATCGCCTCGAGCACGCCGCGGGTTTCCGGAGGGGCCGCCGCGCTCGCGGCCGCGAGCCGCACGACGCGCTCGGGGTCGTCTTCGGGTCGATCCATCGTCTCGGCCAGAACGCGTGTCGCGATGGCCCGTGCCGCCTCGGCCCAGGCGCGGTCGGTGGTCGCCGCGGCCTCGACCCCTGCCAACGCCTCGAGCGCGGTTTTCGGCTTGCCCTCATCGAGCGCCTGCTGCACCGCCTTCCACGCTCCGGCACGCGGTCCCGCCGGCACACCCTCGTCGGTCCACCCACGACGACTCATGAGTGCAGCTCCCACGACGAGACAGACGACCGCGGCACCGCGCCACGTGTCCGGAAACGGGTACGCACGAGACACAGGGTGTTCTCCACGAGGAGGGCGCCCACAGGTCCGCGCCGCCGGCGCCGGGCGGGGCCCTCGGAAACAACGCGGCGGAAACGGTGCCGTTACACGAGCCGCCATGACGGCGGGCGGCGGAAGTCTATCCGCAGCCACCTCCACACGAGCGACCCGACCGTGCTGCCCCACCCGAGCAAGCCCGGGAAAAAAGCCAAAACCCCCTCGCGATGCCCGCCCTCCCACCGTCCGGACACGCGCCGGACGATGGCCGACGCGGCCGCCCCGTGCTATTTATAGAACAAGTGGAAGAGTCCGTGATCGATTCGGCGGAGCGCAACGCCGGGTTCCTTGTGGTCCCTTGCCGAATGCCGTGACGATCGTCGCGGTGTGTCAGCAACGAGGAGTTCGTCATGCGTTCGATGGCCCGTTCGTGCCCGCGGCACCGGGGTGCCCCCCGGGGTCGCCTCTCGGCCGCCCGTCCCGGCGTCCACGTATCCGCCGTGAGCGTGGTCCTCTTCGCCCTCGCCGGATCGTGCCCGCACGATCATGCCGCCCTCGCGCAGGATGGAGCCCCGGCCCCGGTCTCTGAGGATGCCCCGCGGTACAACCGCGACATCCGTCCGCTGCTCGTCGAACACTGTTTCTCCTGTCATGGCGCCGACAGTGCCGCCCGGCAGGCCGACCTCCGCCTCGATCGCCGCGACGTCGCCATCGAGGCCGGCGCGATCGTGCCGGGAGACCCCGATTCGAGCGTCGTCCTCGACCGCGTTTTCTCGGACGATCCTGCCGTGGTCATGCCGCCGCCGCAGGTGAAGAAGCCGCTGTCCGACGCGCAGAAACGGCTGCTCTCCGCGTGGATCGCGAGTGGCGCCGAGTACGAGCCGCACTGGTCGTTCATCCCGCCGGCACGCCCCGACGTCCCGCAGGTCCGCGACGAGTCGTGGGCACGCACGCCGATCGACCGCTTCATCCTCGCCGGCCTCGAGGCCAAGGGACTGGCCCCGGCACCCGAGGCCGACCGGCGCACGCTCGCGCGGCGCGTGGCCCTCGATCTGACCGGTCTGCCGCCCGAGCCTGCGCTGGTCGAGACGTTCGTCGCCGACACCGGCCCCGACGCCTATGAGCGGCTCGTCGACGCCCTTCTCGCGAGCCCGGCGTGGGGCGAGCACCGCGGCCGCCACTGGCTCGACTACGCCCGCTACGCCGACACGCACGGGATTCACTTCGACAACTTTCGTGAGATGTGGACGTACCGCGACTGGGTGATCGCCGCCTTCAACCGCAACCTGCCCTTCGACGAGTTCACGCTGCTCCAGCTCGCCGGCGATCTCGTCGAGCACCCGCAGGGGACGCCGCCGGCCCGCGTCCTCGACGATCGCATCGGCAGCGGCTTCAACCGCTGCAACGTGACGACGAACGAGGGGGGCACGATCGACGAGGAGTACTACGTCCTCTACACGCGCGACCGCACCGAGACGACCTCCGCGGTGTGGCTCGGACTCACGACGGGCTGTGCCGTCTGCCACGACCACAAGTTCGATCCCCTCTCCCAACGCGAGTTCTACGAGTTCGCCGCGTTCTTCAACAACACGACCCAGAAGGCGAAGGACGGCAACGTGCAGGACACGCCGCCGATCCTGCCCGTGCCGCGGCCCGACGAGCAGGACCGCTTCACCGAGATCGAGCGGCTGCTGCCCGAGGCACGTGCCGCCGTGGACGAGCGTCGCATGACGGCACGCTCCGCCTTCGACGCATGGATCACGGCGGCGACCGCGGAGGTCCTGTCCGAGACCCGTCCCGCGGAGGTGCCGCTCGTCGCGCTCCCGTTCGCGGAAGGCGATGGGACGTCGACCCGAGCCGCGGTGCGCGGCGCGGGGAGCGATCCGGCCGCGACCCCGCCGGTCATGGAGATCGACGTGCCGCTCACGGCGACGACGACGTGGCAATCGGGGCCGACCGGGCCCGCGCTCGCGCTCGACGGTCGGGCCGCCGAACTGCCGACGGCCGGGGACATCGAGCACGACCAGCCCTTCAGCGTCAGCTGCTGGGTCAAGGTGCCGGCGATCGACACGGCCTACACGGTCGTCTCGCGCATGGACGTGGCCGCCGACTACCGTGGCTGGGATCTCCATGTGCAGGGGCGGCGCGTGGCGATGCACCTCATCCACGCATGGCCGGGTGACGCGCTCAAGGTCGTCGCGACCGACCAGCTGAAGCCCGACACCTGGACCCTCGTGACGGCCACCTACGACGGGTCGGGAAAGGCCGAGGGCATCACGATCTCCTACGACGGCCGCCCGCAGAAGCCGAACGTCGAAACGAGGAGCTTCCAAAAGCACACGATCCGCACCGGCGTGCCATTCGTGATTGGCGGTCGCTCCTCGGGGTCGACGGCCCACGCCGTCGGGCTTGCCGACGTCGCGATCTGGGGCCGGGCGCTGACGACGACCGAGGTCGAGGGTCTCGCACTCGCCCGCTCCCTCGCCGACGTCGTGAAGCTGCCCTCGGGCGAGCGGCCGAAGGCGGCCGAAGGCGTCTACGGATGGTGGCTCGGACGCTTCGACGACGCGTTTCGGGCGAGGACCGATCGGGTGAAGGAACTCGAACGCGAGGAGGCCGCCATCCGCGGCCGCGGCAGCATCGCCCACGTCATGCACGAGAAGCCCGAGATGCCGAAGGCGTTCGTCCTGCACCGCGGCGAATACGACCAGCGCCGCGACGAGGTGACCGCCGACACGCCCGACATGCTGCCTCCCTTTCCCGAGGATCTGCCTCGCAACCGGCTCGGCCTGGCCCGCTGGCTCGTGCGGCCCGACCACCCCCTGACCGCACGCGTCACCGTCAACCGCTTCTGGCAGGAGGTCTTCGGCACGGGCCTCGTGCGCACCGCCGGCGACTTCGGCATCACCGGCGAGCTGCCGAGCCATCCCGAGCTGCTCGACTGGCTGGCCATCGAATTCCGGGAGAGCGGCTGGGACGTGAAGCGGCTCTTCAGGCTCCTGGTGACGAGCGCCGCCTACAGGCAGGCGGCCGTCACCACGCCCGAGAAGCTCGCCAGGGACGCCGACAACCGGCTGCTCTCGCGGGGGCCGCGGTTCCGCATGGACGCCGAAATGGTGCGCGACCACGCGCTGGCCGCGTCGGGGCTGCTCGTGCGGACGATCGGGGGCCCGAGCGTGAAGCCCTACCAGCCCGACGGTGTCTGGGAGGCGGTCTCGATGGGAGGCAACACGAGCCGCTACCAGCGGGACGCCGGGGAGAAGCTCTACCGGCGGAGCATGTACTGGTTCTGGAAGCGGACGGCGCCGCCGGCCTCGATGGAAATCTTCAACGCCCCATCCCGCGAGAACTGCACGGTGCGCCGTGAGCGCACGAACACGCCGCTCCAGGCGCTCGTCACGCTCAACGACCCGCAGTTCGTGGAGGCGGCCCGGGCGCTGGCCGACGACGCACTCCAGGCGGGCGGCGCGGACGACGCATCGCGCGTCGGGTTCGTGTTTCGACGGCTCCTGGCGCGACCGCCCGCGGCCGACGAGATGGCGATCGTGCAGGCCTCGCTCGCGGAACTCTCCGCCTGGTATGCCGCCCATCCCGAGGAGGCGAAACAGCTCGTCGCCATCGGGGAGTCGAAGCCACGCACCGACGACCCGCCGCGGCTGGCCGCCTGGACGATGCTCGCCAACGAGCTCATGAATCTCGACGAGGTGCTCTGCAAGTGAGAGTCCGACCCATGCACGACGCGACGATCCGGCCGGCGCCCCGCTCGCCCCTCGACGAGCTCGGCCTCGCGCTCACGCGACGCCGCTTCTTCGAACGCGGCAGCCACCTGCTCGGCGGTGCCGCCCTCGCCACGCTCCTCGGCGAGGCGGCCGTTCCCGGCACGCCGGCGCTCGCCAACGCGTCGTCGGCCGGCGCGGTCTCGGGGGGCTTCGGTCCGCACTTCGCCCCGCGCGCCAAGCACGTCATCTACCTGCACATGGTGGGCGGCCCGCCGCAGATGGACCTCTACGACTACAAGCCGGTCATGAACGACTGGTACGACAAGGACCTGCCCGAGAGCGTCCGCAACGGCCAGCGTCTCACGACGATGACGTCGGGCCAGTCGCGGTTTCCGATCGCGCCGTCGAAGTACGCGTTCTCCCGCCATGGCGAGAGCGGGATGTGGGTCTGCGAACTGCTCCCGTGGACCGCGAAGATGGTCGACGAGATGTGCTTCATCCGCTCGATGCACACCGAGGCGATCAACCACGAGCCGGCGATCACCTACATGCAGACCGGCAACCAGATCACCGGCCGGCCCTGCCTCGGCTCGTGGACGAGCTACGGCCTCGGCAGCCTGAACCAGGACCTGCCGACCTTCGTCGTGATGGTGGCACGACCCACGCAGAACGACCAGAACCAGGCGATCGGGGCACGGCTCTGGTCGAGCGGATTCCTGCCCGGCGAGCACGCTGGTGTGAGCTTCCGCACCTCGGGCGACCCGATCCTCTACATCGGCAACCCCGCCGGCGTGTCGTCCGCCGTGCGGCGCCGCACGCTCGACGGGCTCCAGGCCCTCAACGAGCGGACACTCGCGGCCCTCGGCGATCCGGAGACGCGCACGCGCATCGCGCAGTACGAGATGGCCTACCGGATGCAGGCGAGCGTGCCCGATCTCGTCGATCTGGCCGCCGAGCCGGAGACGACGCTCTCGCTCTATGGCGACGCGGTGCGGAAGCCTGGCTCCTTCGCCAACACGGTGCTCATGGCCCGCCGCATGGTGGAACGCGGCGTGCGGTTCGTGCAGGTCTACATCAACAACTGGGACACCCACGCCAACGTGTCGGGACGCCTGCCGAGCCAGTGCCGCGACATCGACCAGCCGTGCTGGGCCCTCGTGCAGGACCTCAAGGCCCGGGGGCTGCTCGACGAGACGCTCATCATCTGGGGAGGCGAGTTCGGCCGCACGGTCTACTCGCAGGGCGGCCTGTCGAAGGAGAACTACGGCCGCGATCACCACCCCCGGTGCTTCACGATGTGGATGTGTGGCGGCGGCGCCCGTCCGGGCCGGATCCACGGCGAGACCGACGACTTCTCCTACAACATCGTCAAGGAGCCCGTGCACATCCGCGACTTCCACGCCACGGTGCTGCACCTGCTCGGATTCGACCACGAACGCTTCACCTACCGGCACCTCGGGCTGGACCAGCGCCTCACCGGCGTGGAGCCGGCGCATGTCGTGGCCGAACTCCTCGCGTGAGGCCTGGCGCTTCACCGCATGCGCATGCGCCGCGGCGGGGAGCGGTCCGGGGCGGCGCACCGGCTCGGGGGCGGCAACGGGATCTCGTCCGCCGCTCCACCGGTGGAATGGCTCCTCGCTGTGGCCGCGG
>DNLZ01000094.1:0-1703 GCA_003488325.1 Planctomycetaceae bacterium | reverse complement strand
CGACCTGACATGAAATGCAGCATCGCTCTAGGATAGTGACGGTGGCGTCCCGCACAGGCTGCGTTCACGGATGAGCGAACAGATCGGCGTCGTTCTCGTCTTCGGCGGCCTCGGTGCGGTGATCGCCGGGGCATGCTGGCTCGCCTACCGCGGCCTCGCCACGCTCTGGCGGCGTCGCGAGGCGCGACGTCTCGTCGCACCGGCGCTGCTCCTCGCCTGCGGCCTCGTCGTCGGCGTCGTGCCGTTCGCCTACCAGCACGTCTATCTCGCCATCGTCGGGCTCGGCGAGCGCGAGCGCGTCATCGACGGCGAGCGGCATCTCAACCTCACCGGCTGGGACCGCGACGGGTACGACATCCTCGCGGACCGGTCCGACGTCGCGGTGCTCGAGATGAGCAACCCCGACGTCACCGATGCCACGCTCGCGCTCCTCGTGGACCTGCCAAACCTCCGTGAGCTCACGCTCAACGACTCGGCCGTGACGGACGCCGGCCTCGAGACGCTCGCGCGTCTGCCGCGACTCGAGACGCTCCGCCTTGCCCGCACGCAGGTCACTCCCGACGGCCTGAGGACGTTTCTCGCGACGCCACCACCACGGCTCGCGCGGATCGACGTCTCGGGTACGGGCGTGCCCGCGAAGATCCTTCGCGACTGGAAAAACGCCGACCCCGAGGGAGCGCGTCGCTATGTCCAGTGACGGCGATCGCGCCGGCCCAGAGGGGTCCGGTCGGCTCGTGCTCGTGGAGGAACCGCCCGGCAGCCTCGGCAGCGCGCGGTTTCTCTGCGAGGCATCGGCCCTCGCCTACCTTCCCGAGACGGAGGGCCGGAGGCGATTCGCCGACGAGCTGGGGCTCGACGCACGGCTCTTCAGTGTCGGCAACACGCAGGCCTGGCTCGGGACGGACGACGCGAACATCGTGGTCGCGTTTCGCGGCACCGAGTCACCCGCCACGCTCGACGGGCTCAAGGACATCCTCCTCACCGATGCGATGAACCTGCTCGTGGTGCCGGAGGGACGCTTCGGCCACGACCTCTCCGCCGCCGGCGTCGGCGCCCGCTTCCACAAGGGCTTCGTCGACGCGTTGGCCGCCATCTGGGATCCGCTCGCGTCGGCGGTCGAGGCCGACATCACGAAGGTGGATCGCCCGCTGTGGCTCACAGGACACAGCCTCGGCGGGGCGTTGGCACTGCTGGCCGCATGGCTGTTCAAGCGGCGGTTCGTGCCGGTGCACGAGGTCTGCACGTTCGGGGCGCCGATGATCGGCAACGACGCCGCCTGTGCGGCATTCAATCGCGAGTTCGCCGGCCGGATCTTCCGCTACGTCAATGGCCGGGATCCGGTGCCGAAACTGCCCTCGATGTCGCTCGTGGCCAACGCCTTTCTCCACGTGGACTCCCAGCGGCTGATCGGGCCCGATCCACCCACGGGTTTCGCCGATCTCCTCGGCACCGTGGCGAGCAAGGCGGCAGGCGGCCTGCTCACCGGCGCGATGCTCGACGACGCGTGGCGGCACGTGAACGCGGAGGTCGCCTCCCACTTTCTCGATCGCTACAGAGACCTCCTGCGGACGCAGGGATGATCGCCGGGAGCGGCCCGAGGACGAGCCAATCCGCCGTCGAAGCGGCGGACGAGATCCCGTTGCCGCCCCCGAAGCCGGCGACACACCTATCTCGAACGCATGGCTAGAGCACGTCTTGCGTAG
>DNLZ01000024.1:598-2529 GCA_003488325.1 Planctomycetaceae bacterium | reverse complement strand
CGACCAGAAAGAGCCGCTCAGGAGGGGGGAAACGACGTGCCGGAGTCGGGATTTTTTCGGGCCGTCTGAATCAGTAGGCTCCCCCGAGCGTAGGTTTCCGTGGTGGAGTGATGGACAGGACCGGCCGATGCACACCATGCGGAGAACCGTGCACTTCGGGGCAGCGTTGCGAACCGCGAGCGTTCGGTGTCGAGCGGCGCACGATGACCCGGAGAGCCTGCGAACCATGAAGCTTCCATCATGAAGCGTCCATCATGAATCTCGAGCAGATCGAGGCGATCCTCGTCGCCCAGGGGCTGAAATATCGGCTTCAGGCGGATCACATCGTCACGGGCTTCGCGACACGACACTATCGAGACGCGTCAGGCCGGGCTGGCGTGGCGATCGTGATCCGGTTGAGCGAACAGGGGACGCTCCTCGAGTTCATGGCCCCCGGCCTCTATTGCTCCCAGGGGTGCCATCAATCCGCCGCGCTCTTCCAGGTGCTCCTCGACATCACGACGCGGACGAAGATGATCCGTTTCGAGCATGACGCCACGGACGGCGAGGTTCGCTGCTCGATCGACTTCCCGATCGAGGACGGGAAGGTGACCCCGCGCCAGTTCCGGCGGCTCCTCGACTGCCTCGCCGAGTCCGTGGACCGCTGGGCTCCGGTGATCCGCCACGCGATGGATACCGGCTGCATCGACCTCGAGCTCCGCCCCGCCGAGGTCTCCGGTCGCGGCTGACGGGTGGCTCTGGACAGGTCCGCCCGGTCAGCGGTCGGTTGTGCGGGCTCGTTCCCGGGCCATGCTGCCACCATCCGTCCGCGACCGGACCGCCACCGGACCGTGATTCGCTCCGGCAGGGATTTTCTGAAGCGCCAGGCGCGGCAGGCCGTAGGACTCGGGTGTCCCGGGAACGATCACGCACAGGGAACGAGGGCCATGACGCTCTACAACGTGAAGATTCGCTTCAACGGCCGAGTGAGCTGGACTCAGGTGCAGGCCAGCTCGGCTGGGCACGCCAAGCAGCTCGTGCTCGCCCAATACGGCGGCGCGGTGGATGTCCTTCAGGTGGACCGCGCCTGACAGACCACGCCCCGCGACGGATGCACGCGCGGTCCGCCCCGAAGCCGGCCGCGGGGCCGACTCCGGCTCGCACCACCCCGGTCCTGATCCATTCGTCTTGCATTACGATTCCCCGACCATGCCGCTCTCCATCCGCTATGTCCGTTCGCTCGCCGACGTGGTCGAGCCGACCGTAACGTTTCTCTCGCAGACGCGCGACATGTTCGCGACACCGCGGATCGTGGTTCCGACGGCGGGGGCGAAGGCGTGGCTGGCGGCGAAGCTCGCCGAGAAACTCGGCGCGACCGAGGGGCCAGATGGCAAGCCCATGGGCGACGGCATCGTCGCGAACGTGGACTTTTCGTATCCGGGCACCATCTCGTCGCTGATCTCGGAAACGGCGCGGCCCGAGACGGACCCGTGGGACGTCGACCACCTCACGTTCACGATCCTGGAGGTGCTCGAGCAAGAGTCGCTGGCAGGGTCATCGGCCTTCAAACAGGCGGTCGATCGGGCCGGCGGGCCGCTCCTGGCCGCCCGGCGGATCGCCGACCGCTTCGACCACTACCACTTCCGCCGGCCGGGCATGATCCTCGAGTGGGAACAGGGCAGGAAGGTCTTGAGCCCGGAGGCGGACGCCTCTGGCAACCTCGGAGAGCGGAAACTGTCTCCCCGCGACCACTGGCAGTTCGACCTCTGGCGGAAGGTGAGAGCCACGATCGGTGAGCCAAGCCCTCCCGCTCGCGAGCGGACTGCCGAAGGCCCTGCCCCCGAGGCCGTGCTCGTGGCAGGCCTCCAAGGGCTGTCGCTCCATCAGATCGCGCTGCTCGAGCGGTTGGCCACGATGCCGACGAAGCAGGAATCGACCTGCAAGGTCGATGT
>DNLZ01000024.1:0-212 GCA_003488325.1 Planctomycetaceae bacterium | reverse complement strand
CAGCCCGCGGGGAGCCGGAGCCCGCGAGCGACGCTGATCCGCTCGTCGATGCCTGGCTGCGGGGCACGCGGGAGGCCCAATGGCTTCTGGCGTCACAGGGTCACGACGCGGCGCATGATTCCGAGGCCGCCGAGCCGAGGCTGGCCGCCGACGCCTCGCTCCTGGCCAGGCTCAAGCACACGGTGGCGAACGGGAGCCGGCCCGACGTGGCT
>DNLZ01000208.1:7364-8803 GCA_003488325.1 Planctomycetaceae bacterium | reverse complement strand
GGCAGGGGATGATGCGCTTCGCAAGCATGGGGCAAGGCGTCTCGGAGGGGGCCGTGCGGGTCGGACCGGCGGCGGCAGCGGAGCGGGAGGCCGGCGGTCATCCGGATGCGACTGCGCACCTGACGGCGGCCCGCCCCGACCGTCATGGCCGCCTACCGGATCGTACCCTCCTCGGGACTCGACGCCGTGGCGTAGAGACGCCTCGGGATGCGGCCGGCGAGAAAGGCATCCCGACCGGCCTCACAGGCCGCCCGCATCGCCCGGGCCATTCGCAACGGGTCTGCCGCATGGGCGATCGCGGTGTTGAGCAGCACGCCATCCACGCCGAGCTCCATCGCGAACGCGACGTCACTGGCCGTTCCCACACCGGCGTCGACGATGACGGGATACGCCGGATCTCCGTCCTTGAGGTATTCCATGCAGATGCGGATGTTCGTGGCGTTGACGATCCCCTGGCCGGACCCGATCGGACTGCCCGCCGGCATGACGCTCGCGGCACCGAGCGACTTCAACCGCCGCGCGACCACCGGGTCGTCGCTCGTGTAGACGAGCACGACGAAGCCGTCGGCCACCAGGCGCTCCGTCGCCTCGAGCGTGCCGACCGGGTCGGGCAGAAGCGTCCGCTGGTCGCCGAGCACCTCGAGCTTCACCCACTCCGCGCCGGGATGCCCCATGTCGCGGAGCAGCTCGCGACCGAGCCGCGCCACGCGCACCGCCTCGTCGGCCGTGTAGCAGCCGGCGGTATTGGGCAGGAGCGTGTAGCGCGTCAGATCAAGGTGATCAAGGATGCTTTCACCGGCCGCATTGACCAGCCGCTCGCGGCGCACGGCGACGGTCACGCAGTCGGCACCCGCCACCTCGAGGCAGCGGGCCATCTCCGCGTAGGTGGCGTACTTGCCCGTACCCACGATGAGGCGGCTCGCCAGGCGCATGCCACCGACGGTGAGCGGCGCATCGACGGCGGGCGATCGCGCCGCCGGCGGGACGACCGTCGCGGCGATCGGCTGGGTTGAAGACACGGCGGACATCCTCGGGTAGCGTCGAACCCTCCGGCATGCGTTCCCCGCCCGCGGGCGGCATGCTGCGTCACGCAGGCGCTCAGCCGCCGCCGACGAGCGTCACGATCTCGAGCCGGTCGCCATCCTCGAGTCGATGACCGGCCAGCCGCGCCCGCGGCACGACCTCACGATTGATCTCCACGGCAATCGGTCGGGCCACGAGCCCGAGGGCGACGACCAGATCCGCCGCCGTCGCGCCGGCCCCACACGTGCGAGGCTCACCGTTGACCGTGACCGCGATCTCCCGCGCAACGCCGGTCGTCGCCTTGCGATTCATGGCGCCCCGCCGCCGCGTGGCTTCGCGATGTCGAGCGGCACGAGTTCCTGGACGCCCGCAGCGCCTGCCTGCTGCGAGTTCCATGGAATGCCGTAGGCCACCGT